>NZ_JADCNN020000017.1:0-101960 GCF_014947195.2 Paenibacillus rhizolycopersici
CTTTCGTTCATCGCTGCGTTTCAGCGGCGACTTAAATAATATAACATACCCGGAACGGGATAGCAAGCACTTTTTTTCTAAGCATTTAATTCCAGGTAATTGGCACATCTCTTTCTCAATTGAACCTCCCCTTCAAACCAAGCTTCTAGTTTTCGGGGGACGTCTAATATAACATATTCAGCGCACAGGCTCAAGTCCTTTCTCTAGAGGAAGTGCAACAAGTTCTGACAAAACACAAAGCAGGGGGATCTATCTCCCCCCGCTCCGATTTGCCTTTAATCGTTAATCCATGGATTCCGTCGTCCACTCGTTTTGTTGGCACGTTGCCGAGTTTTTTTGGTTACCGTTCCTGCTCCGGATTTACTTGGCTTACTCGTGGTCGACTGCGAGTCAAGGCTGCCTGAAATTTTCACGTTTTTCTTTGAGGGATTTAGCGTTTTGGATTTGGTTTCCGTTTTTTTTTGCCCGTTATCCTCCAATCCGTCGTTGGAGCCCGAGGCCTGTGCCTCACGATCAAGGTGACTCTTCATATTTTCAATCCCGCCAACTTCCCCTTTTAATGGTTCGTTTGCGATCGGAGCCAAATTGTTCGCCCCAGGATAGGCCATCGGGTACCCAGGCATCGGCGGAACGGAATAAGCAGCCGGCAATACCGAAGTTGGGTAGCCTGGAACGGGAGGACCGTAACAAGGCATATATCCAGGCTGATGACCCCAATCCATGGTCTGAGGGTAGAAGCTATTACCGTACGATTCAGGGGATACGGCCTGTGGCGAAATTCCAAGCGGCTGATATCCCGCATTGGGGGCTTGATTGGCGTATGGGCTCACCCCTCCCAAATTGGGCATTTGCGACACGGGAGCGTTAACGTTTGAAATCCCCGGATACTCCCCTTCCGTCGGGGAGAGTGCTGTTGGTTGCTGTGGCATTGAAGTGTTGTCGTAAAGAGCGGATACAGGTTCGGCTGCCACCGGATATTGATAAAAAGGAGGATAGGCTTCTTGAGCCGTATACGAATACGGGGTAGCTCCCGAGCATCCACAAGGTGAAGGGGCGTAACCCATGGCCGGAAGTACAGTCGGAGATGGTTGTGTTGGGAAGAACTGCGACATACCGTGACTCGGATAGGCAGGGTTTGCGTATTGGATAGGTTGCACATTCGGCCCATAAGAATAAGGGCTGACTCCCGTAGGTTCGCCTTTCATCGGCTCATATCCATAAGGGCTGACTCCCGTAGGTTCGCCTTTCATCGGCTCATATCCATAAGGGCTAACTCCCATAGGTTCGCCTTTCATCGGCTCATATCCATAAGGGCTAACTCCCATAGGTTCGCCTTTCATCGGCTCATATCCATATGGGCTAACTCCCATAGGTTCGCCTTTCATCGGCTCATATCCATAAGGGCTGACTCCCATAGGTTCGCCTTTCATCGGCTCATACCCATAAGGGCTAACTCCCGTAGGTTCACCTTTCATCGGCTCATATCCATAAGGGCTGACACCCATAGGTTCGCCTTTCATCGGCTCATAACCATAAGGGCTAACTCCCGTAGGTTCACCTTTCATCGGCTCATATCCATAAGGGCTAACTCCCGTAGGTTCACCTTTCATCGGCTCATATCCATAAGGGCTGACACCTGAAGGTTCCCCTTTCATCGGGACATTGGCCGCAGGGCTGACGTTCGTCGGCCCATAATTGGCTGGTGCGACATTCAGCGGTTGATAGTTATAGGGTTCAACTTTAACCGGCTCCTGCTTTTGCGGCTGATATTGAATCGGCTGGAGTTTCGTGGATTCATATTGTATTTGCTCCACTTCAATTTTGATCTCCATGGGTACTGTTTTGGGCGGTTCGACATGTACCGGTTGCTGTTTCGGCGGCACAACATTGATTGGTTCTACCTTCGCTGGTTCAACCTTCGCCGGCTCTTCTTTCGGTTTCGGTTTTTCCGTTTGAATAGGTTGAACCTTAGGGACTTCCATCTTCGGCGGCTTCGGCGCCGTCATTTCCGGCTTGACGCCTGTCGGAGCTTTCGTGCCCGTACCGGCAATGGGGGCCGTGTTTTTCTTACCGGTTTGCGCCGGCGACAACCCCATGTTAGGTCCTGGCGGGTTGGCGGCTCCGCCGGCGGGCGATCCCATACCCGTCGGAATGTTTACAACATCCCCTACCTTTAACTGGTTCGGATCGCTAAGCTGAGGATTTGCCGCGATCAGGGTCTGTAAAGGCAAGCCCCAGGCTTTGGACAACTTCCACAACGTGTCCCCTTGCTTCACGACGTGCTTGTAGATATTGCCCGATTCACCGCCGATCGGCACAGCCACGGCTGGAATCTTCACTTTGTCGCCGACGTTCAACTGATCCGGATTGGCGAACTGCGGGTTAGCTTCGATCAGTTTCTCCAGAGGCACGTTATACTTTTTTGAGAGCTCAAACAAAGTATCGCCTTTTTTCACAATATGGATTTTCACGCGATAAAGACCTCCTAGGTTTCTTCTCCGGTACGTGATGATCGCCCGGGGCCCATTTATTACATCCTATGCAGGCGCCCGGTTTTTGACATCCAGGAAAAGAAAAAATCCTATCTCCCTCTTAGGTCAAGGAAAATAGGATTCATGCTAGCTCTCGCGCGTTCTTACCAAACCTTCACTCCGTCCTGATCTACGATCGCACGGAATTCCTCCAGCAGCTTCAGCGTGATTGGACCGGCATGTCCCTCTCCGATGATGCGGCCGTCGACTTCACGTACGGCGATGACCTCAGCAGCCGTCCCTGTCAGGAACACTTCGTCAGCGACATACACATCGTGAAGCGTAAACGGCTGTTCTTGGATACTGTAGCCTCTCTTGCGGCAAATCTCGATGATCGCCTGGCGGGTAATTCCGTCCAACGCCCCCAAATAACATGGAGGGGTGGTGATCATTCCGTTCTTGACGATGAAAATATTGTCGCCCGAGCCCTCGGTCACGTACCCTTGTGCGTTCAGCATGATCGCTTCGCCCGCACCGGACAGGTTCGATTGAATTTTCACCAAAATATTGTTCAAATAGTTCAGCGATTTGATTTTCGGATTCAGGGCATCGGGGATGTTGCGCCGCGTCGATACGGAGACGGTTTTCAGCCCGGTTTTGTAGGCTTCTTCCGAATAGATCGCGAGTTGCTCCACGATGATGACGACCGATGCTTTCGGGCAACGGTTCGGATCGAGACCTAAGTTACCGGCGCCGCGGGAAACAACCAGACGGATATAACCGTTGCGAAGCTCATTGCGACGAAGCGTCTCCACTAGCGCGTTCTCCATTTCCTGATACGTCAGCGGAATCTCCAGCATGATGGATTTAGCTGAATCGTAAAGACGGTCCAAATGCTCTTTGCATTTAAAAATATTTCCGTTATAAATGCGGATGCCTTCGAAAATGCCGTCTCCGTACAAAAAACCATGATCATATACGGAAACCTTTGCTTGATCTTTGGTTACGTATTGTCCATCTAAGTAAATCCATTGTTCTGCCATTATTTTGGCACCTCCGCTTTTTGTTCTCCAAACGATAAGCTGGGATAACTCCCCAGCACGCGTACTTGGCATCCCAATGCTTCGATTTCTCCAATCGCTGAGCTGAGCAGCACGGCATCGAGAGATTCAAGCACATCCATAATAAAATAGTAATTGCCAAGCCGTTTCTTGGTGGGACGCGACTCAATTCGCGACAAATTCAGTTTACGCCATGCGAACGCGGACAATACCTGATGCAAGGCACCTGGAAAATCCTCCGGCAGCGTCACAAGCAGGCTCGTTTTGTTCTGGGCTGCCGGGATTGCCAGTTCCAGCGGCTGAGGGCCGATTAGAACAAACCGGGTATAGTTGTTGTCGTGATCCGTCACTTGACGGGCCAGGACATCCAAACCGTACCGCTTGGCCCCGAGTGCCGTACCGATCGCCATCCAACCTTGTCCCGGATTCTTCTTCACCAGTTCCACCGCTTCCGAAGTGCTGCCCGCATGCTCCAATTCCGCTCGCGGCATCCTTGAGCGGATAAATTGCAGACACTGGGCCATTGCAACCGGATGTGACAACACCTTCGTCACTTTGGAATAATCGATATCGCCAGGTTGATCCCCCGATTGGAACTCCTCCCGATTGCCGATCAAATTCTGCACGGAAGGATATACCCATTCAATTTGCATCGGAATATCCACCTCATGGACAAGCCAGTCCATATGGAGGCTAACAGAGCCTTCGATCGTATTCTCCATGGGGATGACGCTGTAATCACTGTGACCGCTGGCCGTAGCTAAGAATACGTCGGATATCTGCTTGAAATGAAGCAGCTCCACCGGCTCATCGCCGAACAGGTGCAGCGCTGCTTCATGGGACACCGAGCCTTCCGGCAGCAATGCTATTCGTTTCATCTCTACTACTCACTCCCTAACTTCATCCAACGGTCTCGGTGCTCCAATTCTATTGAATGCAGCCGGTCTACCCGCCCTCTAAGCCTGAATATAATCCAAAAATGAACCTTCACTCTCCATAGTAAGCGCCACGGCCCCCAATGTGCAAGGTTTCAATCGCATCGTCTGCGTGGTGATGCCCTGCTCGCCAAGCACCTCAAGGAGGAACCCCTCAAGCTGATCTTCCGCTCCCTTACGGCGGTCCGTCAAACAGAGCAGCGTCGGACCGGCCCCGCTCAAGGCGGCGCCTAACGCTCCATGGGCCGTCGCTTCCTCAAGGATCCGAGCCATGCCCGGCACCAGCGATGCCCGGTAGGGTTGATGCAGCCGATCGCGCATTGCGACCGGGATCAGGTCCAACCGACCCGAGGTCAGCGCCGCGGTCAGCAGCGAAGAGTGGCTGACGTTGTATACCGCATCCTGCAGGCTAATCTGCTTAGGCAATGCCTCGCGAGCCTTGGAGGTGGACAACTGAAAATCAGGGATGGCCACAAGCACCTCGAGATCCGCTGGCGGCTCGATGCGCAGCACATCGGCGTGCGTTCCGTCCCAGACGGCGGTAATGATCCCGCCGAATAAGGAGGCGCCCACGTTATCCGGATGCTTCTCCAGCGCCGTCGCCATATCGAACAGCTTCGCTTGGCTCAAAGGCTCGCCGATCAGCAGATTGGCGGCAAACAGCGCCCCGACGATCGCCGAAGCGCTGCTGCCAAGCCCGCGGGTCAGCGGAATATCCGATTTCATCGAGATTTCCAACTCCGGCAAAGTCACGCCGGCTTCCGCAAACACCGTTTGCGCGACCTGATACACCAGATTGCTTTTATCGGTCGGCAGCCCCTCCAGGTTCTCCCCATGTAGGCGGAAAACCGTGGAATCGGCCGGTTTCATTTCGATCCAAGAATAGAGATTCAGCGCCATACCTAGCGTATCGAAGCCAGGGCCTAAGTTCGCCGTGCTTGCCGGCACCTTGACCCGAACGCCTTCTTGGCGAATCATGCCTGGGCTCCTTGCAGCTTGGCGATCGCATCCAGCACCGCTTCTTCCGTGTCCTGAACGACGAGCGGTTCGCCGCCGATGCTCTTGATGGCGATATTCGGATCCTTCAGGCCATGCCCTGTCAGAACGCAGACCACTGTCTCTCCGCCTTTAAAATATCCCTCGCGTTTCAGCTTATAAACGCCGGCGATGGAAGCCGCCGAAGCGGGCTCGGCAAAAATGCCTTCCTTCGCGGCTATGATCCGATATGCATCGAGAATTTCATCATCCGTTACGTAATTGATCTGCCCGCCGGACTCTTCCGCTGCAGCAACAGCCGTCTTCCAGCTTGCCGGGTTACCGATCCGGATGGCGGTCGCAATGGTTTCCGGCTCCAAGATCGGTTCGCCTTTGACAATCGCCATCGCACCTTCGGCTTCGAAACCGACCATCCGCGGCAAGGAAGTCGATTTGCCACGCTCATGATATTCCTTGAAGCCTTTCCAGTAAGCCGAGATGTTACCGGCGTTGCCGACCGGAATGGCGAGTACATCAGGGGCCTTCCCTAGTTGGTCGCACACTTCGAATGCCGCCGTTTTCTGGCCTTCGATGCGGTACGGGTTCACCGAGTTCACTAACGTGATCGGATGCTTAGCGGTAATGTCGCGCACAATCTCGAGCGCCCGGTCGAAGTTTCCTTCGATCGCGATCACTTTCGCGCCGTAGATCATCGCCTGAGCGAGCTTGCCGAGAGCAATGTTGTTATTGGGAATCAATACGATACAATCGATCCCTGCACGGGCGGCGTAGGCCGCAGCAGCGGCTGAAGTATTCCCCGTAGACGCGCACATGATTGTCTGGCTGCCTTCCTCGACCGCTTTGGCGACGGCCATGACCATGCCGCGATCCTTAAACGAGCCGGTCGGGTTCAACCCTTCATATTTGAAGTAAAGGTCAAGCCCCAGCTCCTTCGAGAGGTTCTCTGCGCGAACCAGCGGGGTATTGCCTTCCTGCAGTGTCAGCTTCGGCGTCTTGTCGTTCACCGGCAAATATTCCTTGTACGTTTCCAGCAATCCAAGATATCTCATCCAATAAGAACTCCTTTATCTGATTAATGTGATTATCCCTCTACGCGGTACACGCTTTTGATCCGATGGATGACGTCCAGCGATTCGAAATGGGCCAGAACCTTATTCATACTGGCCTTGCTAGCGTTGTGCGTCACGATCATGATCTCAGCACCGGCCAAATTCGTGTTCGGCGATTGCACGACCGATTCCAGGCTGACCTCGTATTCGGCGAACACCTGAGTGATTTGCGCCAAGACGCCAGCTTTGTCGTCGACGTGTAGCAACAGGAAATTCTTGTAGGCGATTTGTTCGTCCGTTTTGAGCTTCTTCGGTTTATATGGGACGATCGCCTTCAAACCGTTGACGCCAAGCTTAAGGTTCTTGACGACGGCAACCAGGTCCGCCACCACGGAGGTGGCGGTCGGCATCTCCCCGGCGCCTGCACCATAGAACATCGTTTCGCCAACGGCTTCCCCGTGCACGTACACCGCGTTGTATACGCCGTTTACAGCCGCGATCGGATGCGTTTTCTTGACCATGGTCGGCTGCACCGTAATGCTGAATTCGTCATCCTGCCGTTCGGCGATGCCAAGCAGCTTCATCTCGTAACCGAGACGCTTAGCATATAAAATATCTTCCCTCGACACCGATGAAATCCCCCGAACATGCACATCATTTAGTTCCACGTTCGTACGGAACCCCAGAGTCCCAAGAATCGTCATCTTACGGGCCGCATCCAATCCTTCCACGTCGGAGGTCGGATCCGACTCTGCATAACCAAGCTGTTGCGCTTCCTTCAGCACATCCTCGTAGGAGGCGCCTTCCTGGCTCATTTTGCTCAAAATATAATTGGTCGTCCCATTCACGATCCCCATGATCTTCATGATTCGATCGGAGGAAAACCCTTCAATCAACGTGCGGATGATGGGAATGCCGCCAGCCACGCTTGCCTCGTAAAACACATCGCATTGATGCTCCATCGCCTTAGCCAGAATCTCTGAGCCGTACAGCGCCATCAAATCCTTGTTGGCGGTCACGATATGCTTGCCGCGTTCCAGCGCCTCCAGAATATAAGCTTTCGTCTGATCGACGCCACCCATCACTTCCACGATAACATCGATCTCCGGGTCACGGATGACCGACCAGGGATCCTCCGTCAGCTTGCGCGGATCCACATCGATGCTGCGTGTTTTTGCTAACGTCTTAACGGCGATTTTCTCGATGACGATCGGCGAACCAACCTGACTGCTGAGATCCTCCTGATGTCCTTCCAAGATCCGGACGACGCCAGTCCCCACCGTGCCGAGTCCGAGCAGTCCTACTTTCACAGGCTTCACAGCCGTCCCCTCCCGTTATCTAATCGCGGGTATTCCCGCATGGCTTCTTCTCTTATCCTTGCCCAACGATCTGCGTTCTCCTAACTCCCGGGATGCCTTGCAGCGAGTTCAGCATCACATCCAGCTCCTCGGTTAAGCGCGAGGTTTCCACGGAAATCACGACATTCGCTTTGCCTTGAAGCGGTATACTTTGGTTTATCGTCAAAACGTTACCGCCAGACCCGGCGATCAGCGCAAGCACTTTCGACAAAATTCCCGACCGGTGCTCCAGGTCAAACGAAATCGTCACGATGCTTTCCCGTTCAATTTGATTTAATTGATGAATGCCGTCCTTGTACTTGTAAAAGGCGCTGCGGCTCAAGCCCACCTGAGCTACGGCCTCATGCACTGTTTTCGCATCGCCGGAGGCCAGCAGTTGCTTCACCTGCAACGTTTTAACCACCGCTTCAGGCAAAATATCCTCGCGTACCAAATAGTAGTGCTCTTTCACGAACGTCCTCTCCTTAGAGACCTTTGTTTTCGTATAGTGGACATTATAACGGAAATCAGGCAGAGTGGCAATGCTTTTTATCCCGCCTTATATTAAAAAAAGCACCCAAAAGGTGCTTTTTCACATCAATAATAGTAGCTGCTGCCTTCGACAAATTCAAATTCGAAGTCGCCGATACGAACCAGTGTCCCGTCCTTAGCGCCCCGCTTACGCAGCTCTTCGTCAACGCCCATATGCCGCAGCGTGCGGGCCAGCTTCAGAATTGCATCATGGGAATTCAGCTGCATCCGTTTCATCATCCGCTCGATTTTCACGCTTTCCACCACAAACGTCTCGTTCTCGCGGCGAATCGTAAAGCTTTCGTCTTCCGTCTTGTCCAATTTGAAAATTTTACGCTCCGCGAGTTCGGTGACTTCCTCGATCGCCGGTGCTTCCGGAATTTGATCCAGCAGATCCGACACGCGGTACAACAGTTCCTGGATGCCCTGACGGGTCAGAGAGGAAATCGGCATGATCTCCAGATCCCCGCGTACCTTTGCGACTTCCTCGCGGAATCTCTCCAGATACTCCGCCGCTTCGGGCATATCCATCTTATTCGCGGCCACGATCTGCGGACGTTTCTCCAAATCCGCGTTGTATTGCCGCAGTTCGTCGTTGATCTTCTGCCAATCGTCAAACGGGTCGCGTCCTTCCGAACCGGCCATATCGACGACATGAACGATAAGCCTTGTCCGCTCCACGTGACGCAAGAATTCATGGCCGAGGCCAACGCCTTCATGGGCGCCTTCGATCAACCCGGGCAAATCCGCCATCACGAAGCTGCGCCCGTCGCCCACCTCAACGACACCAAGATTCGGGGTGATCGTTGTGAAATGGTAGGCGCCGATTTTCGGTTTGGCTGCCGATACGACCGACAACAACGTTGATTTCCCGACACTCGGGAATCCAACTAGTCCGACATCGGCCATCACCTTCAGCTCCAGCACAACCCAGCGCTCTTGGCCTTCTTCGCCATGCTCTGCGAGCTCGGGAGCCGGATTGCTTGGCGTAGCGAAACGGATGTTGCCGCGTCCGCCCCGCCCGCCGCGGGCGACAACAATTTGCTGCCCATGGCGCGTCAAATCGGCAATTACCTCCTGGGAGTCATCGTCGATGACGACCGTTCCCGGAGGAACCCGTACGATCATATTCTCCGCATTCGCCCCGTGCTGGCTCTTATTCCGCCCTTTTTCCCCACGCTGCGCCTTAAAATGCCGCTGATATCGAAAGTCCATCAACGTTCTTAGGCCTTCGTCGACGCGAAAGATCACGTCGCCGCCTTTCCCTCCGTCACCGCCGGCCGGACCGCCCTCGGGTACGTACTTCTCTCGGCGAAAGGCTACGAGCCCATCGCCGCCGTCGCCCCCTTTGACATAAATTTTCGCTTTATCTACAAACATGCGTTCACCTCGTTTATTTTTCCGCAAGACACCCGAAGCCGCAGCGAACCGTTCTCCGCATCGCCTCGGTCAGCCCGTATTCGCATTCCTGTAATTCCTTCATCGATGTGACGAGCAAGTGCCTCCTGATTCCCTGTAGAACCGATCTGTTCAAACCGAACCAACACTTCGCCGCCTTCGCGGTACATCGATATTTTCAGTTGCAGAGTCTCACCCCACGAAGACCGCCCGTTAAACTGAAACACCCGTACCGATTCCACGATAGCTTCCGTCAATTCTTCCGCTTCTTCGATGGTAAGCAAACTGTCCAACTGCAGCTCGTCCTCAATATCAACCTCAAGTTGCACCGAACCGTTCACCTCGCGGAACGATTGCAAGTAGAAGACCAAAGCCGGAATGCCAAGCCTTGCGATTTTGCTCTCCACGGCCATTCGTCCTTTTATTCTTTCCACGCAATCGGCCAGTTTATCAATTTTCCGAAGCTGGATATATCCGTACAAAATCTGCAGATCGTTCATCCAATCATGGCGATGATGACCTAAAGTGGCGGAGGCGGTTCTTTGGATCGACTCCAGCAACTGCTTCCGCTCGGTTTCGGCCGCCTTCCGAAGATGCCGAACATATACCCAAAACAACACGAAAAGAGCCCCGCACAGGAGGACCTGTCCGATCGGCGATTTCAGGAAATAAGCAAGTGTCAGGCTAACGGCCGCAAGCAGCACGAACATCGCCCTCACCATGAACCGATGTTTCATATTTTCCCCGTTCCTCTAACAAATTGGGTGAAATGAAGTCCTCACCCTGGCATCACTACCCAGTATAACATACCTAAATCAAGTTCGCTCTCGTTATGTATGTAAAAAAAGATAAGCCCTGACACCAACGTGCCAGGGCTCTTGCTTATAAGCTCTTAAGCTTCGACTGTAGCCGCTACAGGAGCGGTTTCCACAGGGTAGACGCTCACTTTTTTGCGATCGCGACCCCAACGTTCGAATTTCACAACGCCGTCGACTTTAGCAAACAGCGTATCGTCCGAACCGATGCCTACGTTCGTACCTGGGTGAATTTTCGTTCCGCGTTGACGAACGAGAATGCTTCCGCCCGTTACGACTTGACCGTCAGCACGTTTCACGCCAAGGCGTTTCGCGATGCTGTCGCGTCCGTTCTTCGTGGAGCCTACGCCCTTTTTGGAAGCGAATAACTGGAGATCCAATTTCAACATTGTAGTCTACCTCCTTCTTCAAATAATGACGTCCTGTATCTGAATATACTTCCCGTATGATTCTTCGATACTCTTTAGCATAACGACAAGCGAGGCAAGCAGCAATTGCGCTTGTTCTTCGGCTTCCGTCCGGGCCGTAGCAGGAAGATCCGCGCTAAGAAAGCCGTTCTTCATCCTGGAGTCCATGACAATGCCAGTCAACGCTTCAATCGAATTGACCGTTCCTACGGTCACGGCTGAAACGCCCGCACAGACGATGTCCTCCCCAGCCTTGGCGTAGCCGGCATGGCCTTCCACCTCAAAACCTGCGATGCCGTTATCCTTCCGGCGCAATATGGAGACGATAATCAAATTACCGCACCTTCTTACGCTTGGATTTTCTCGATGGTTACTTTCGTGTAAGGTTGACGATGACCTTGCTTCTTGTGGTAGTTCTTCTTCGGTTTGTATTTGTAAACGATCACTTTTTGGCCTTTGCCGTGTTTTTCGACTTTCGCCGTTACACTAGCACCGGATACCAATGGAGCTCCCGTTACCAATCCTTCGCCTTTGGATACTGCCAACACACGGTCGAACGTTACGCTTGCGCCGTCTTCAGCGTTCAATTTCTCGATGTAAAGCACATCGCCTTCTTGAACACGGTATTGTTTACCGCCAGTTTCGATAATTGCGTACATTTGCTTGCACCTCCTCATGTCTCAGACTCGCCTGATTCAGGTGCCGATAGACGCTAGGTCCAGCGGACTTGTAACCCGATCGGAGCGGTTGCAGCATGTGCACAAGCTAACTTATGACACATACCCTAATATACTATCATGGGCCCCGTTAAAAATCAACTGATTACCGTATTCTCTTCTCTCATTCTTTTCCGCGTCATTTCCAGCAAACCAAGCTTCGTCCAGCCCAAAATATGATGCTGCGTCCGGTCGCCGGACATCGCTTGCTCCAACCGTTCGCAAACGGCTGAGCGATGCTCGTCGCTGTCCATGTCGATAAAATCGACGATGATAATTCCGCCGGTGTCCCGCAGCCGAATCAGCCGAGCCATTTCCTGCGCGGCCTCCAGATTCGTGCGGAACACCGTGTCCTCCAAACTGTCGCCTCCGGTAAATTTGCCGGTGTTCACGTCGATGACGGTCAGTGCCTCTGTCGTATCCCACACGAGATAGCCGCCCCCAGGCAGCCAGATCTTGCGTTGAAAATCCTTCTCCAGCTGCGGCTTCACTTCATAGTAATCAAATAAAGGGACAGCGCCTTCATGCACGATGACGCGCGGCGTCTCCCCCGGCAGCATCGCCTGTAGAAAGGCTTGCGCCTCCTCCGCCTGCTCCGGACAATCCATGATTAGCTCGTCCGTTTCCGGGCTGTACACGTCGCGCATCAGTCGCTGGATCATGCTTAGATCCTGGTGCAACACGACCGGCGCCGCAGCGTGCTTCGCCTTCTCCAGAATGGCGGTCCACTGTTTGCGCAGCTGTGTGAGGTCATCCCCGATCGCTTCACCGTCTTCTTCATCGGCAACCGTTCTCAGGATCAGCCCTTCCTCTTCCTCGCGCAATTCCTCACCGAGCATCTTAAGGCGGTATCTCTCCTCTTCGCGCCCGATCTTCTTGGAAACGGCGACATAACCGGAAGTCGGCATATAAACAATCCAGCGTCCCGGCAAAGAATAATGCGTTGTTACCCGAGCCCCTTTATTGCCAATCGCTTCCTTTACAACCTGAACAACCAGCTCTTGGCCGGGCTTCAGCAGTTGCGCAATCGACGGCTTCTGCTTTGGCTGCTTTTCCAAATGAGGATGCAGCACGTCGTCGATATAGAGAAACGCGTTCTTTTTCTGACCGATATCCACAAAAGCGGCCTGCATGCCCGGAATGACATTAACCACCTTGCCTTTAATGAAACTGCCAACCAGTCCTCTATGCTGAGAACGCTCTGCCGCATACTCCACCAGTTTGCCGTTTTCCAGAAGCGCGATCTCGGTAGAGCCGGGTCCGCAGTGAACCATCATCCTTTTCATGATTTCACCCTTCATACGTTCGTCATCCATGGATCATGAACTCGCCTTATCCAGTCACATGCCCGTTTCATTATATCACGACTTTCGCGCTTCAAGCCCCGGAACCCCCCTGTAAGAAAGAGGAAATGACTCGCTGTTCCGGCACGACCGCTACGATATGCCCTTGGTGGTTCATCACATAAATAAAATGGTATTTTTCTCTTTTAAATAGACGTAAAATATGATCCAAAGGTTTCGTTTTTTCGGCAACGATCGGCTGGGCCAAAGTCCCGGTCAACAGATGTCTTGCGAAGCTACGATCCCGGTTCACCAGAAAACGCAAGAAACGATAAGGAATGTTCCGATAATCCGTCAGGTTGGAATAAAGCAGAAATAAGCCGATCATCAGAAGATTCAGCTGCATCCCCCCGAGCCCCAGCAGCAACGGCAAGAAGGAATACACCAGCAGCAAGGCGCTGAACAGCAGGCTGATGCGGTAAGACCAAATCAGCGTGGCGTAGTAAGGCATCGTCAGGCTGCATAAGGCCTGTGAGACTTTCCCGCCGTCCAGCGGCAGGATGGGTAGCAGGTTAAATAGGGCAATCAGCAGGTTGCTTTGGATAAAATAGTCCAAAAAAGGCCCGTCCCACATCCCGGCGGCATGCAGCAACAGAGAGGCGCCGATCAGCAGGACGTTCTGCAGCGGTCCCGCCAAGGCGATGGCAATCTCCCGTCCGGCTGTCATATCCCCCGCCTCCAGGACCGCCACGCCCCCAAACGGAAGCATTTGAACGGACAATACCTTGATGCCGTACATGCGGGCCGCGAACACATGGCCCATCTCATGAACGAACACGATGGCGAATAAAGCAAGCAACTCCAGAAAATGACCGGTCAGCACCGACGTAAGCATGATGATGACGAACAAAGGATGAAAAGAAAACGCGATGCCTCGCCATTTAATCAAACGGAATCACATCCGCCGGATCGATATACCGGTCATCTTTTTGGATTGCAAAGTAGAGCGTCGGCAATGGGGACTGCGTTCGCGGAGGAAGGCTGCCCAGAACATCGCCCCCTTCCAGCCAGTCCCCCTTTTCGACGGAGATCTGCTCCAAATGGCCGTACACGGAGACGTAACCGCCAGCATGCTGTACCGTCACCGTCTGTCCGGTAACGGCATCCCGGGCAACGCGGAGCACCCGTCCGGTCTCGATCGTTTTTACCTGCGAACTGCCGGTGTCGGGGATAATCTCGATCCCTTTTAAGCTTAGGGCAAATGGGCTGGCCAAATGGCCGGCGATCGGCGACGAGAATCCGGCTGCCGCTCCAACTCGAAGTCCGCTATCTTCGTTGGTTTTGAATATCGGAATAAACGACGGGGCTCCGCCGAAATAACGCGTATACCAGGCCTCTACGGCTTGAAAATCCATCTCCACGGTAAGCGACTTGGCAATAAATGCTCGAATCGGAGTCGCCCAGGACGGCTCATAGCGGTTCATGCCCCAGACTGCTGCAAACAAGAGTGAGCTAATCACGAGTCGGACGAACAAAGCGGTCCAAAAGGTAGATCTTTTTCTAGGCCCGGGAACGATGGGATCCTCGGTACGGCTTCCGTAAGCCCCTCCGTAAGGATCTTGCCAACGGCCTTGTCCACGCTTCCACAACAGCTCGGGATCGGGATCGGATACGGTGAAGTCTGCGCGCTCCCCCTTCGCGTTCCGCCCCGTTTGTTCCCTCTGCGGAACCGCGGCCTGACCTGGTGCCGATTCCCATCCTCGTTCCGGACGCAGCGGGCCTGGACCCACGGCGTCTTCCAACGTCAGCTGGCGAATCCGCTCCGCCCTCCGTTTCTTTACATTTGATTTCACGTCCATGCTTTCATCCCTCCGGTCCAATGCACGGTTTGTCCTTGGCCTGTACTTATACTTATGAACCGCTGGAGTGGAATATGAACGTACGAATAGACCGCCACAGCCCCCTACGATGCAAAAAAACCGATGCCACTCGGCACCGGTTTATCCTATTCCACCTTATATTTCTCCTGATGCAGCTTAATGCTGAACACCAGTCCGATACATAACATATTGATTAAGAGCGAGGTTCCCCCATAGCTGATGAACGGCAACGTAATCCCGGTGATCGGCATCAGGCCGATCATCATCCCAACGTTCTCGAAGATCTGGAACAGGAACATCGCCACGATTCCGACGATGATGTAAGCTCCCCGTTTATCGATACAATGCAGGGCGATTAAGATCATCCTATAGATAAATAAGAAGTAGAGCAGCAGCAGCACCGAAGCCCCGATAAACCCAAACTCCTCGCCAACGACAACAAAGATCGAGTCCGAATATGGATACGGAACGAATTTTTTGTTTTTCAAGTCGCCTTTCATGTAACCGTCGCCGAGCAGTCCCCCGGAGCCGATGGCAATCTTGGCGTAGTTCGATTGGTGCCTGTCGTCACTCGACGCTTGATCCGGGTTAATGAACGTATTGATCCGTTGGTACCAGTGGAGCTTCTGGTGCTTCTCCAAATAGTCCTGAATCTGCGTGTTGTAGGCGTTAAACAACGTAACGAACAGGATTAATGCCGCAACCGCGGCGGTTAATGCGATTAAGACATGGCTATACCTGGCGTTGCCGATCCAGAGCATTCCTACCAGCACGACCAGATAAATGATGGCATTCCCCAAGTCCGGCTGAATCAGCACCAGAACAAACGGCAGCAGCGTCACCAGCGTAATCGGAATGATGTCTCGACGGAATTGAAGCGGCTGCCCCATTTTTTTGCCAAGTAAATACCCCGTCGTCAAGATCAGGATGACCTTCACCAGTTCGGCCGGTTGAAATTGCAGTCCCCCGATCCGAAACCAGCTTCGCGCCCCATTGATTTCCGGCGCAAACAGATATACCATCACCAGAAGCACGCAACCTGTGGCGTAAACATACCAGCTATAACGAAGCAACGTACGATAATCAACCAAGGCCATACCAAACACGACAACGAATCCCAGCAAATAAAATAGGATCGTCTTTACATCATAACCCTGGAACTCCGTCTCATAGGGAGCAATGGCACTGCGTACCAGGAGGGTACTGAACAGCATGAACAAGGCGAGTATCCCCACCATGAGCCAGTCCACTCTTTTAAGTTTAAAAAACAACGATTATCCACCCATTCCAAAAAACTTCTTGAAGCGCGTAAATACGCCCTTCTTCTGATCCAGCAGCATGAGCGGCACGGTGTCGCCTAATATCCGCCGCGCAATGTTGCGGTAAGCGATCGCTGCCGAGGAATCCGGATTCATCACCGTAGGCTCGCCGCTGTTCGCGGCTTTGATGACCAGTTCGTCATCCGGCACGATCCCGATCAAATCGATGTTCAGCACCTGTAAAATCCCTTCGATATCCAGCATGTCCCCGGATTTCATCATATTGATCTTAATCCGGTTCACCACCAGCTTCGGCGAACTGATATGCGAGTTCTCTAATAAGCCGATAATCCGATCCGCATCTCGCACCGCGGCATGCTCCGGCGTCGTAACGACGATGGCCTGGTCCGCACCGGCGATGGCGTTCTTGAAGCCTTGCTCGATCCCGGCCGGGCAGTCAATAATGACGAATTCGAACTCCTTCTTCAGCTCCAGAATAATATCTTTGACCTGCTCTGGTGAAATCGCATTTTTGTCTTTCGTTTGCGCCGCCGGAAGCATATAAAGCTCATCGAACCGCTTATCCTTGACCAGCGCCTGATTTAACCGGCAGCGACCTTCCGCGACGTCGATCAAATCATAGATGATCCGATTCTCCAGTCCCATGACCACGTCCAAATTTCGCAAACCGATGTCCGTATCGACCAAGCAGACTTTTTTCCCCAACAGCGCAAGCGCCGTTCCGATATTGGCCGAGGTGGTCGTTTTGCCGACCCCGCCTTTACCGGATGTAATTACGATAGCTTGTCCCATGATTCACACCCCTTTAAACACGTTAAGGTCCGGTCTCACCCGGGTCATATTGATGATTTTGTCGATCTGCATCTTCCCTTCTCGAAGAAAAGCGAACTCCATGCTCGTTTCCCGGTTCTCCCATTCATCGGGAGGCCGGCTGATCGTCTCCGCAATCCGAAGCTGTGTCGGAGACAGGTACGAAGCCGCGATGATCGAATTCTCGTTGCCCTCGATTCCCGCATGGGCCATTCCCCGAAGGGCTCCAAGAATCAGAATGTCGCCGGTACATTGGATTGTCCCTCCCGGATTAACGTCCCCGATAAACAGCAGATTGCCCTCATGATGCAGCACCTGTCCCGAACGGACGATGCCCGCAATCGTAGTCAGAGCCTGCGGGCCATCGGCGCGGACGATCTCCGGCATTTCGAAGGAGCGTACAAGCAAATTGCCTTTTTGCTTCAATATATCAAGAATCATATCCTTCTGATCGTCGGTGACGAGACGCATCCCCAGCTTCACATCAACATGGATGATCGGTCCGGTCAAAATATGTTGATGGCTAAATTCCAATTTATACTTCAATTCCTCCAGAAGACTTGAAAAATCGCATTTGTCGTCCAGCAGGAAAACCAGGCCATCTTTTATGCCTTTAATCGTCACGTGGTTGGATTTCACTGTCATTAGCCTGTCCCTCCCCCCTAATCAATTCGCGCCGAGGCGGGAAAGTTCCTGCTTACGGCAAGCAAAATAAGCGGGAAGTCAAGCGTTCTCCTCGGGAGATCGTCTGCGAGTGATGATTTCGAGTTGACGCCTTAGCGGGACGTATATCGCCAGCGCAAACACGAACTGCACGAATACATTCGGGATGATGTTGCTTTTTAGCGCCCACGTATAAGGCTGGTGGATCAGTTCGAATAACGAATACGTACCGAACAGGATCGAATCCAGAAGCAGGCTGCCGAGCAATACAATGATCATCATCAGTGGCAGGGGCGCCCGTTGGTTGCGGGACAAGAGCCCGAGCAGATAGCCGGACAGCCCCATGGCGAAGGAGTAGGTTCCGATCAATGCGCCATAAAAAACGATATCGTGCAGCATCCCAAATGCTAGACCAAGAATGAGTCCCGTATGCCGATTCTCATATACCGAGAAATAAAGAATGACCACGTAAACCAGATGAGGAGCTATCCTCGACTGCCAAGCCGATGGAACCAGCCAGGGAACCAGCGTCCCCTCCAGAATGAACAACAGGAACATCAGCAGGAAAAGAATCAATTTTCGCTTGTTCACTCGCCTTCACCTTCCGGTGTAAACACGATAAATAGTTCCTTCCAGTCCGTGAAGTTAGCCGCAGGTTCCACTGTGGCGGTATAGGTTAAGCCGTATTCACCAACCTGGATGTCCTTCACGGTACCCACGACCATCCCCCGAGGGAATACGCCGCCGATCCCCGAAGAGACGATCAAATCCCCTTCCTTCAATGGGGCGGCATCTTCAATCCGTGTCATCAGGAACATCCCCTGCTCGCGATCAAACGTTTCGATCATGCCGAAGACGTCGTTCTCCTTCCCTTGCGCCGTAACGGCAATGCCATTGGAATTCGGGTCCTTGGCATCCATCGCCGTAGCGAGCCGGACGGTGGACGTAAAGTTGCTGACATGGCTGATTACACCAACCAGACCTTTCTCGGAAGAGACGGCCATCCCCTCCTTGACGCCTTCCCGAGCCCCGAGGTTGACGACGATTGTGCGATTGACGGGGTCGTCGTTAACGCTAACTACTTGAGCGATCTTCCAGGTGTAATCGTAGATTCTTTTCTGAGCTTCCGTAAATTCAAGCTTATCCTTCAGCCGCTCATTCTCCTGCTCGATCCAGTTATAGGTCGCTTTGTCACGGGTATAATGCGCCAGTGCGATCTTGAGCTGTTCGTTCTCCTCCTGCAGCGCGCGGAGGTTCGAAATATCTTCAAACAAGCCCGCTACATAGCTAGCGGGCTTGTAAAACACGTATTGCACGAAGCCAACCGTGTCCTTCACGAATTTCTCGGGCCAGGACAAGTTAGTTCTTGGCCCTAGCGTAAATCCCATCACCGCAATAAACAAAATAAGTCCCATCAACAAAATAAATAATCTTTTGTTGCCAAGCAGCTTAAACAGTTTCCGCACCCTCCAACCATACATTTTTCTTGGAAAAACGGCATAGGCCGTCCAATTCAGGACGGCGCCGCATTCATATCAGGGGTGCCTTCTCCCGCGCGAACATTATCGTTTGGAACGAAGGGCTGAACTACTTTTTGATTTGAATAAATGAATATTATCCAAGGCGCGGCCCGTACCAATCGCCACGCAATCCAGCGGATTCTCCGCAACGATCACCGGCATGCCGGTTTCGCTGGCCAACAGTTTATCCAGGTTGCGCAGCAACGCGCCGCCACCGGTCAACACGATTCCACGGTCCATAATGTCGGCGGCCAATTCCGGCGGGCACTTCTCCAAAGTTACCTTCACCGCATCGACGATAGCGCCTACCGTATCGCTAAGCGCGTCGGAGATTTCGTCAGAGGTGATCGTGATCGTCTTCGGCAACCCCGACACGAGATCGCGTCCGCGAATTTCCATCGTTTCGACCTTCTCCAACGCAAGCGCGGAACCGATATCCATTTTGAGCTGCTCGGAGGTTCTCTCGCCGATCATCAGGTTATATTGGCGTTTGATGTACTGGATAATCGCCTCATCCATTTCGTCGCCCGCGACGCGGACGGATTTGCTGGTGACGATCCCGCCAAGAGAGATTACCGCGACCTCCGTCGTCCCGCCGCCGATATCCACGACCATGCTGCCGGTTGGTTCCCAAACCGGCAAATCCGCGCCAATCGCTGCAGCGAACGGTTCCTCGATCGTGTAGGCCTCGCGTGCGCCGGCTTGCTTCGTCGCATCTTCTACGGCCCGCTGCTCAACGGCCGTGATCCCCGACGGAACGCAAACCATTACGTTCGGGTGGCGTTGAAACAGCGAACGCTGCTTTTGCGCTTGGCTGATAAAATATTTAATCATCGTTGCCGTTGTATCGAAATCGGCGATCACGCCGTCCTTCATCGGACGGATCGCCCGAATGTTGCCAGGGGTTCTGCCGATCATCTTCTTGGCGGATTCGCCGACGGCCACGATGTTCTTCGTGTCGGTATGAATCGCTACCACGGAAGGTTCCCGGACGATGATGCCCTTGCCTCTCGTATATACCAGCGTATTTGCCGTCCCTAAGTCAATACCCAAATCTTTAGTAAAGCCACCTAACATGCTGCTTCTTCCTTTCCTTCTGTATCTAACCCATTATATTAGAGGTTGTTCAAAAAGTCATCTTCCGATCACGAAGCCCATCACAGAAGTGATTCACGACAGCGAATCTTGCATTCAGCCGGGTCTTCCGTTGCTCACGTAGATCCGCCTACGCTCCGCTACTCAGCCCCTAGCAACATCCAACCTTCTTGGTGCTCGAAACCTGACTTGTTGAACCTTCATTGAAACGGTTGTTCAAAAAGTCATCTTCCGATCACGAAGCCCATCACAGAAGTGATTCACGACAGCGAATCTTGCATTCAGCCGGGTCTTCCGCCCTCTCACGTAGATCCGCCTACGCTACATCAATCCCCGCTCCTTCAAACTGACGAACTTCCCATCCCCGATGACGATGTGATCAAGCACGTCGATGCCTACGATCTCTCCCGCTTCGCAAAGCCTTCGCGTCATCCGGATATCCTCCGGACTCGGGCTGGGATCGCCGCTGGGATGATTGTGGGCACATACGACGGAAGCGCTGCTGCATTTGATCGCGGCGCGGAACACCTCCCGCGGATGCACGATCGAAGCGTTCAGACTTCCGATGGAAAGCGTCTCCTGAGCTATGATATGATTTTTCGTATTCAAAAAAAGACAAACAAAATGCTCTTTCTGTAAATAGCGCATTTGCTCCATCAGCAATTCGGCCGCATCCTCCGGGCTGCGAATCGTACCTTGTTCCGGCAGCCGCGTTTTGGCTAATCGCTGTCCCATTTCGATCCCCGCCTTCAGCTGGATCGCTTTAGCCGGTCCGATGCCTTTCAGCTTGGTCATTTCGTCCAAACTGACATCCACCAGCCCGCGGAGTCCGCCTACGCCGGACAGCAGCCGCTGTGCCACATGAACCGCCGACTCCTGGCGTGTTCCCGTGCGCAGCAGGATGGCCAGCAGTTCAGCATGGCTGAGCGCACCTGCTCCATATTTGATCATTCGTTCCCTTGGCCGCTCCTCAGAAGGCAGATCACGCAGCATATAGGGAGCTTGTTCCATCGTTATCCCCCGCTTCCGAATGGTTTCGGGCGACTTCCGGCGATACCGGTAGGCCCGTCCTGAGTTCGGAAGGATATGCTTTATCACTTCCTGATGACCTGCCATCGCGGCAAGCCTTGCTACCTGCTTACAATACCCGAATATCAAAATCCTCCAGCATGTCGACGAGCAGCGATAAAGGTAAACCAACGACATTAAAATAACAGCCTTTGATGCCGGTCACGATCGTTGCGCCAAGTCCCTGGATGGCATACGCCCCGGCTTTATCCAATCCTTCCCAGCTTCGGGCATAAGCCTGGATTTGCGTTTCGGATAAGGCCTTCATCGTTACAGTCGTCGCTCGGTAGTCGACAAGGCGTGTGCCGGTCAAGGCGTCCACGCAAGCCACGCCGGTATACACCACATGGTCTCGTCCCTGCAGGCTACGCAGCATGTCCGCGGCCTCTTGCACGTCCCGCGGCTTGCCTAAGACGTCTCCGTCCCGGACCACGATCGTATCACTGCCGACGATGACTGCATTTCGGTCTCCCGCTGGGTCGAGCCCACGGTAGACGGCATCCGCTTTACGTCCTGCAAGCTCCTGCACGATTTGCTCCGGCGACAACGTCTCCTCATAAGATTCGTCCGTATGGCTGGGTACCACCTCAAATGGAATCGCCAGTGACGCGATTAATTCACGCCTACGGGGTGAAGTGGAAGCAAGTATGATTCGGCGTAAATACGCGGTATCCAATGCGGAACTCTCCTTTGAAAAGACGATTTGATGTCCTGATTGGTTACAAACCTAAGTTAGCAAAAAATGGGTGAACATTCGACAGTGAATGCTGTCATCCCCGCCATTTTTTGACACTAACCTATTATAAGATTATTTTGGCCCCAGGCGCAAACACAAAAAAGACAGGGGTAACTATTTCCAGCTCCCTGTCTTTTATTGCATTAGCGGCCTGTGTTTGTGACTCTGGCCTCAACTAGAGACTGCTCAGCCATAATGAAGCGCATCATCTCATTTTGTACTTCCCAGAGCAGCGTCTTTGCGCCGTTTTTTTGGTATTCTCCCATAGCCTCGACGGCCCCGTTGATCGCTTTCTCCATTTCACCGGCCAGGAGTGCTCCCCCTGCCGACCATTTGCCGCGGATGGCCGAGGCGCCTTCCGTCCAGGCTTGGTGCTTCGCTTCCAACTGCTCCAGCTCCGCATGTCGCTGCGGCTGTGGATCCGCTTCGGTCAGCAGCGCAGCAGACGTAGTGCTAAGAAGGCGAACCAGCTCTGCGCTTTGCGTCATAAAGCCTGCCAAAGCCTCGCGCTCTCCGGAAAATTCGACGTTGGCCGCCGCCGGGAACGAAATCTCGTGCAAGATAAGATTCACGCCAGCCGCCTTCAGTTGGCCGCTGAGCAACTTCGATTGCTCACGCTCCGTCGAAACCCCGGCGTACACCCGTTTCTCGTCGACGGTATCCCTCGCGGCAGCAATACCCGAGGCCTGCAGCTCCTCCTGCGCCAGTTGCACACCTTGCGCTGTGCTGAACACGCCGTATTGTAGAAAATAGTAGGTTTGTTCTGGCAAAGCAACGCTGATGAGCGGGATGTTCTCTTCCGGTGTCGTCGTCGCCCCTTCCATATCCCCCATCACCGGTAAACTCGCCGCCTCACCCCTATCAGTCTGCTGCGGCACCCCGATGCCCGGAAGCGGAAACTTCACATCCTGATTGAATAAGGATAATACAACAAACCCAAACAAAGCGCCCGTAACAATCGCCCCGGTCAAGGAGCCCGCGACCTTCCACCATGAAGTTCGATGGGGATGTGAATAGTGCGGAGGAGCCTCCTCCTGCCATTCGGTCTGCCAGGGATCCTTTCCGTAGATTTCCTCCCAATCATTGGCCGTGGAAGTAGTATAGTCCTCCGAATATTCCATTTCACGTCCGATCTGGTCGACCTCTCTCGTGTCTAGGCTCAGGTTGCGATCCCGTCCTCCCGGAAATACGGTCAACCCCATCCCCGTATGGTCCGTAAAAGGATCTCCCCATTCCTCCACCGTTTCGATCGCTCGATAACGAGGCACCGCATCCCGCTTCGGCATCTCTGCAATCTCCAGCGGCAGCTCCGGCCGGATTTCCCGGCCTTCCCCATCAAACCGGAATGTCATTTTGGCTTTGTTCACGGTCTGCACGCTCCTTGTCCATTCTTCTAACCTATCCATATGAGCGTGGACCGTCCGATATGCCAAGCCTGCAGGCGAGCAAGCAAAGATCACCTCAGCAACCCAAAAAACGGCCTCCCCGGGCAGACAAGACCCGTCGAAGACCGTTTTTACGAGAAATTTGATATACGCTTTAGCTAGACAAACCTTTCGCCAGCTCGTATCCCACTTTATAAATATCGCCCGCGCCCATCGTTAGCACAAGGTCGCCAGGCTTCAGCCGATTTTGCAGATCTTCAAGCACATCCTGCTTCGTCGGCAAATATCGAGCGCCGGCATTGCTGTTCTCCTTGATTAGTTCGACCAGCTTGGAGGAATTCACTCCTTCGATCGCTTTTTCCCCAGCCGGCGAGTAAATGTCGGTGATGATCACTTCATCCGCTTCTCCAAACGCTCTGCTGAATGCATCCAACAGGAAGAAGGTCCGCGTATAGCGCTGCGGCTGGAACACGGCGATGATCCGTTTGCCGGTCGCTTTGGCCGCTGCGATCGTTGCTTGGATCTCCGTCGGATGGTGAGCGTAGTCATCGATGATCAGGATGCCATTTTGTTCTCCAAGTACCTGGAAGCGGCGTTTTGCACCATGGAAGTGACGCAAGGCCACTGCGATTTCGTTAAAAGGAATGCCTGCTTCCAAGCAGACGATTACGGTCGCCATTGCATTGTAAACATTGTGTCGGCCAGGCACGGACAACTCCACCATACCGAGCTCCCGGTCGCCTTGATTCATTTTGAAGGTGACGCAGCGGTCCCCAAGATCGATCTCGTGAGCCGTATAGTCGCAGCCCGATTCGATGCCGTACGTAATGACTTTGCTCTGAACCTGAGGCAGCAATTCCCGGACGTTCCGGTCGTCGCCGCAAACCACCGCTTTTCCATCCGGCTTGATCTGGTTCAAGAACTGCACGTAGGCTTCCTTCAGCTTGCCGAAATCCCCGCCGTAGTTCTCTAGGTGATCCGCCTCGATGTTGGTCACCACGCCAAGCGAAGGGTGGTACTGCAAGAAGGAGCCGTCGCTTTCGTCAGCCTCCGCAACCACGCATTTTCCTTGCCCGGCTTTCGCATTGGTGCCCATGTCCATAATTTCCCCACCGATAATGTAGGTCGGGTCTGTCCCGCAATGCTCCATCACGAGTGCGATCATCGATGAGGTCGTCGTTTTCCCATGGGCCCCGGCTACGGCGACACCGGTCCGTTCATTTAACAGCCGGGCCAGCATCTGGGAACGGTGCAGTACCGGGATTCCTTGCTCCTGAGCCTCCAGCCGCTCCACGTTATCTTTCGGCAGCGCCGTCGAGTAAACGACCAGATCCGCCCCGTGCACGTGTTCGGCGGTATGGCCGATGTATATCTTCGCTCCCTTCGCAGCGAGCTTCTCCGTCAATTCTTGGGAGGCAACGTCCGATCCCGTGACGGTATAACCCATTTCCAGCATCACGCGTGCGATGGCACTCATGCCATAGCCGCCAATGCCGATAAAATGTACATGTTGTTCGGTCGTATTCAACAAAATGGTCACCAGCCTTTTTCAGAATCGGTTTGATGCAAAAGGGCCGCCCGCACGTCCGAGATCAGGTACAACGTACCGGTTACCACCCCAAGATCTTCCCGTTCCGTCCGTGACTCCAAAAGCGAAAGGGCTTTTCTCCAGTCACTTTCTACGATGATTTCCAAATCCGCTTTCGCTTCCGTCCCCTGTAGTTCGGCCACGAGTTCGTATAACGCTTCGGCGTCCATTTTCCGGCGAAAGTCGGGCTCGGTCAGAATAAGCGTATCCACTATTGGTAATATATGCTTCAAGTAGCCTTGATGATGCTTATTGGCTAGCATCCCCATCATCAAATGCAGTTTTCGGTACGGGAAGGCTTCCGGCAGGCTTTGTGCCAGCGAAGCGGCGCCTTCCGGATTATGCGCTCCGTCCAGCACCAAACGCGGTGCTTCCCGAACCACCTCCAGCCGTCCTGCCCAAAAGGTGGTACGGAAACCGTCCTGCATCTGCTCATCCTCAAGCAGAAAAGCCATGTATTGTCGCAGCACTTCCAATACCATCATGACGCCGGCGGCGTTCTTGCATTGATGCTCCCCAAGCATGCGAATCGTAAAATCCATATCTCGGAAGGGACCTTTGAAATGCAAATGCTGCTCCTTGGCATCAACACTAAGCCGCTCATAACGGAACTGTTCGCCCATCAGATAAAGGGTGGCGTGCTTGGACGCGGCCGTATTTTTCAGTACAGTGATCGCCTCGGGTTGCTCGACGCAGCTGACTACGGGCACGCCTGCCTTGATAATGCCAGCCTTCTCAGCGGCAATTTGTTCAATCGTGTCCCCAAGAACGTCCATGTGATCATAACCGATATTCGTAATCAGAGAGACGATCGGAGTCACGATATTAGTAACATCCATCCTTCCCCCAAGCCCCGTCTCCCATACTACTACATCGGGATAACACATCTCCGCAAAATACAAAATGGCGATCGCCGTGCTCACTTCAAACATCGTCGGAGAGCCCAGGTCGGTGCCGGCGATTTCTTCTACCAACGGAACAACGCGGTTTGCCATCTCCAGCAGTGCCGATTCGGGAATGTCCACCTCGTCATACTGGAAGCGGTTGGTGAACTTCGTGATGTAAGGGGACGTATACGTCCCCACATGATATCCACTTTCCCGCAATGTTCGAGTTAAAAAAGCGCAGGAAGAGCCTTTTCCGTTTGTCCCCGCCACATGAATGAACTTCAGCCTCCGCTCAGGATGCCCCAAGCGTTCCATCATAAGCTCGATTCGTTCCAAGCCGGGCCGGATGCCAAACGGCAATAGCCCGTTGATCCAATCGACCGCTTCGGTATAGCTATTCAGCGGCAGCGGTCGTATTCCTTCCTCTGTACGATCCCCCATGTCAGTCACCTTCATCAATTAGTGGTAGTTCAAAAAGTCATCTTCGGAGCACGAAGCAGTACCAACGAAGCGGTAGTTCAAAAAATATCACCTTCGGAGTACGAAGCTCAAGTTCACTTAACCCTTCAACTCCGCGATCCGGGCCAGCACTTTGTCGCGTTTCTCGGAATAATCGGCCATTTTGGCGCGTTCTTCCTCGATTACTTTCGCCGGCGCTTTGGCCACGAAGCCCTCGTTAGCCAGCTTCTTCTCGACGCGCTCCACTTCCTTGTTCAGGTTGTCGAGCTCTTTCGTTAGCCGTTCGATTTCTTGACTGATGTCGATCAGGCCCGACAGCGGCAGGAACAGCTCGGCCCCGGTCACAACGGCGGTCATCGCCTTATCAGGCACGGTCGCGTTTAGCGCTGCTTCATACTCGGACGTATTGCAGAACCGGCGGACGTAATGCTCGTTGCGGGTCAGCACTTCCAACACGTCGGTGCTGCTTGGCTTAATCACCAGCTCGATTTTTTTGCTCATCGGCACGTTCACTTCGGCACGGATATTTCGTACCGAACGAATCACGTCGATCAACAGATTCATTTCCTGAACGGCGTCCGGCGCTTCTAACGAAGCGTCGTACTCCGGCCAAGCCGCAAGCATGATCGTTTCGCCATCATGCGGCAAATGCTGCCATATTTCCTCGGAAATAAACGGCATAAACGGATGGATCATGCGCAGCGTACGGTCAAGCACGAAGGCGAGTACCGATTGGGTTTTCTGCTTAGCCGCAGCATCTTCCCCGTACAGCGACAACTTGGCGAATTCGATATACCAGTCGCACAGATCGTCCCAAATGAAGTTGTACAGCAGCCGACCGGTTTCCCCGAATTCGTAAGCATCGATCAAGCGGGTAATTTCCTTGGCCGTCTCGTTCATCCGGTGCAAAATCCAGCGGTCGGACGTAGACAGATCACCGCTAATATCAATATCGGCATACTTCACGCCTTCCAGGTTCATCAAAGCGAAACGTGAAGCGTTCCAAATTTTGTTGGCGAAATTGCGAGCTTGCTCAACCCGTTCCCAGCGGAAGCGCAAATCCTGCCCCGGCGTATTGCTGGTAGACAGCATATAGCGCATCGCGTCCGTGCCGTATTTCTCGATGACCTCGAGCGGGTCAACGCCATTCCCCAGCGACTTGGACATTTTGCGTCCTTCGCTGTCGCGGACAAGGCCGTGCATCAGCACGTCTTTAAACGGCATTTCGCCGGTAAACTCCAGGGACTGGAAGATCATCCGGGCTACCCAGAAATAAATGATATCGTATCCCGTCACGAGCACGTCCGTCGGGAAGTACCGTTTGAATTCCTCGTTATTCTCATCCGGCCAACCCAGCGTAGAGAACGGCCAGAGGGCCGAGCTGAACCAGGTGTCGAGCACGTCTTCATCCTGTTTCAGATCATCACGCCCCAGCTTGGCGCGCGCTTCTTCCTCGCTGCGGGCAACAACCATCTCTCCGGTTGCCTCACAATACCAGGCCGGAATGCGATGGCCCCACCAGAGTTGGCGGGAAATACACCAATCACGTACGTTTTCGATCCAGTGCAAGTAGGTCTTCTCAAAACGGTCCGGCACGAAATTAACGCCTTTCCCGGATTGTTGCGCTTCGATCGCCGCTTCAGCGAGTGGCTTCATTTTGACGAACCACTGGGTGGACAAATACGGTTCAACAACCGCACCGGTCCGCTCGCTATGGCCGACCTGATGCAGGTGATCCTCGATTTTGATCAGAACGCCCATCTCCTGCAAATCCTTGACGATTTGCTTACGGCAATCGCTGCGGTCCAACCCTTGATATTTACCGGCTTCACCGTTCATCGTGCCGGTTTCATCCATGACGTTGATCTGCGGCAAATTATGGCGCAAACCTACTTCAAAGTCGTTCGGGTCATGCGCTGGAGTGATTTTCACAGCGCCGCTGCCGAATTCCTTCTCGACATATTCGTCAGCGATAATCGGTATTTCACGGTTAACGATCGGCAGACGTAACGTTTTGCCGACCAAATGACGGTACCGTTCATCCTCCGGATGAACAGCGACGGCGGTATCGCCCAGCATCGTTTCGGGACGCGTCGTCGCCACCGTGATATGGCCGCTCCCGTCGCTCAGCGGGTACTGAAGATGGTAGAGATGCCCATTGACTTCTTTGTATTCAACCTCGATATCGGAGAGGGCCGTGCGTGCTGCCGGATCCCAGTTGATAATATATTTCCCGCGGTAAATCAAGCCCTTCTCGTAGAGCTTAACGAAAACCTCGCGAACCGCTTGAGAAAGTCCCTCGTCCAACGTAAAACGCTCACGCGAGTAATCGAGGGAGAAGCCCATTTTAGCCCATTGCTCATGAATGGTGGCAGCATATTGGTCCTTCCACTCCCACACCTTCTCCAGGAACTTCTCACGGCCCAAGTCATACCGCGTTACGCCTTGCTCGCGTAGCTTCTGCTCCACCTTCGTTTGGGTCGCAATCCCCGCATGGTCAGAGCCAGGCAGCCACAACGCATCGTAACCTTGCATCCGCTTCGTGCGCGTCATAATGTCCTGCAATGTAAAATCGAGCGCATGCCCGATATGCAGCATCCCCGTTACGTTTGGCGGCGGGATCACGATCGTATACGGCTTGGCATCCGGCCGTTGTCCCGCTTTAAAGAACCCGCTCTCCAGCCAATAATGGTACCACTTTTGTTCCGCCGCTTTCGGATCGTACGTCGTCGGCATTTCTGCCGACAAGGCTTGTTGATCTTGATTTTCTGTCATCCTATTCAACCTCCGTTACAAATAAGCATAGCCTTGGCGATCCCAAGATAGTCGTCTGTTGTCGGCTTTGCGCCTTTATTCTTGATGTCTAAGAAAAACAAAAAAAGCCTTTCGTCTCAAAGGACGAAAGGCTTTACTTTCGCGGTACCACCTTTGTTTCGCACATCGGCATCCGGCCCTTCCGGAATCCGGCCCATGACATGCGACACTCATGCAGATAACGGCTGCTACCGGTCCGTTCTAACCATCGTAAAACGGCTCAAACGAACAACTCCCGGGCGACTTCGGCGAGCTACATGTCCTGCGGAAACTCTCAGCCGTGGGTTCCGCTCTCTGAAGGGTATGCTGCCTACTCTTCCCGTTCCAAGTCTTTGACATAGATCTTATTGATTGAATCTATATTATCATAACTTGGAAAGGAACGGGAGTCAATCATCCGCCTTTTTTCGCTGTCTAGTCTTAAGGAATGTACAAGATTTGCCCCTCATTGACCTGGTGCTCAGCGAGTCGGTTATACAACTGCAACTCCCGCGAGCTCAAGTGGTAGCGCTGAGCGATATCGTCTAGCGTTTCCTCGCGCTGCACGATGACCAGCCGTACTTTGCGGAAAGGAGTTTGATCTTCGTTGCTGATAAACAGGTTCTTCCACCGCAGTTCTTCGCCTTCTCCCTGTTCACTGCCGGCAATCGGAAGATCCGAAGCGTCCTCCAGTGCTTCCCGAGCTACCCTCGAGGATGAAGAGATCAACTTCGTTAACCCAAAACCTTCTCTTCCGCTCTCGTCAGCACTCTTTTTGGACCCAAGCGCGATCTTCATTTCTTTCTTCTCTTCCGGCTGATAATCCGCCTCGACCGCCGCTTCAGACTCATCGGCAACCTCACTTACCGCCTCGTTTGGGGTTGCAGGGACTTCCTCGCCTGTTTCGTACGCAACCCCAGAATCCGCAGCTTCCGCTTCTACGGACTCACTGGCACGTTCGGTCGCCTGGAAATCGTCCGTCGGGCGAACCTCATCCTTAAACCATATGTTGGCGTCCGATTCCTCCGCGTGATCCGCAAAGGCCTCCGCAGCGGAGCCAAAGTTCGCAACGGATTCCTTGTCCGCCCAAGGGTCGGACTCCTGAAATGCCGAAACGTCCTCGGTCCAGGAAAGAACCTCCTGCGGCTCGTCCGCACTTCGTTTTTGTGCATTCAGCACATCATCTGGAAACGCCTGCCACGAAGCAAATTGAGGTACATGCGGAACCTGTGAGTCTTGTTGCTCCAACTCGAACTCCAGTTCCGGTTCCGTTTCCGGCTCTTGCTCTTTGTCCGCATCCTCTCTTGCTAACGAATTCCAGGAGAACACCGGATCTTGACGCACCTCATCCGCTAGCAATGGCGCTGGGCTTAGTGCATCCCGTTCCGATTCCGGCTCCGTTTCGAGAGCCTCCAACTCTGCCGTGCCCGTATCCAAATCTGATACCAATTCCTCGCCTCGGATGGCGGGTACAACATGAGCCGTGGTAAATTCTCGATCCTTCCAGGCATCTTGTTCGGATAACAAGGAGGAGGTTTCAACTCCTTGAAGCGACAATACGCCCGTAATGTTCAAACTCCGCGAACTGAGTAGGTCAACATCGAAATTTTCAATTTCGACCGTGATATCCTCTAACCGGTTGACCCGACTTAGCGGTATCGTAATTTCTACGGGAATATAATGCGCAAGCTCCCGTGTCTCCCCTTCTCCCCGGTACAACCCCGACAACAGCAAATGGCCGCGCAGCGCGGCATACTCTTCCCCGGGAATCACCTGGATTTTCGGATAGAGCTCGATCTCCTCCAACTCTTCAATGCCGATCACATCTTCAGAAAGATGTATGCGCTCGTAAATATCAAACCTGAGACCATAGGATTGATCAGCCAACACGTTACCTCCCTTCAGCATATCCAAACGTGATTTAAAATCGATGAATCATGATCCAAATCATCCTCGTTTAATCTATATGCTTCAAAAAGGAGTGCATGCCAGCTTTTTGCCCACGCGCTAGACAAAGCCTTGCTGTTCAAGGGCGCTCATAAGCTAAAGCGATCTCGCAGACGGTTCATCGCCGGGGGCCATGGATCCTCAAGCTCCACGGCTTCTCCGGAGAGGGGATGCGGGAACGAAAGTCGCTCCCCATGCAGCGCCTGATGAGACAGCCACTTCGTATTGCCGCCATACAGCGCGTCACCTACGAGCGGATGTCCGGCTGCACTCAGATGGACGCGAATTTGATGCGTCCGCCCCGTCTCCAAAGTGAGCCGTACCAGACTTGCGTCGTGTTTCGGATAAACTTCCAGCCTCTCCAAGTGGGTTACAGCCGCTTTGCCGCCAGGAGAAACCCGGCGCCGCTGGTTATGATGCCGGTCCCGGCCGATCGGCTGGTCGATGACTTTGAGCTCAGGGCTGACGATCCCCTGTACGAACGCAATATAGGTACGGTCGATAGCCTTGCGACTCATCGCTTCGTCCAACTTCAAATGGGCATATTCATTTTTGGCAAATAACACGGGTCCTGACGTATCTTCATCAAGCCGGTGAATATGCGCAGCGGCGATCGGCTCGCCAAGGGAGGCATACCATCCGGCCACGCGGTTGGCAAGCGTGTCTGGCGAAGCCAGCGGGTGGCCGGAAGCCCCCCCGGAAGTTTCGCCGCCGTCCGGATGGACCTTAAGCCCTGCCGGCTTGTGCACGACAAGGCAAAAATCGTCCTCATATAAAAGTGGAAGCTCCGCCTCAAACGGAGCATACTGCGAAGTCCTAGGCGGAAATGCCAGCAACCGCAAACGATCTCCGGCAAGCTTGATACCGTCTTCGGCCCGCAGCTTGCGCAGTAGCTTGGGAGGAGCCTGCAGCTCCTCCTCCAGCCAGGCCTTTGCTGCATCCAGTCGATCCAGCCCTTCACGTGCGGGCAGCTTACCGGGCATCAACTCCAACCACTCGCCGCGCCGCGTCCACGATAATTTACGGCTCACAGCTTTTTCAGCGCCAACCGGTGCGCTTCGATCGTAAGTTCGATGTCTTCATCGGTATGTACGCCCGAGACGAACATGCCTTCGAACTGCGAAGGTGCCACGTTGATACCTTGCTCAAGAAGTGCCGCAAAATAGCGGCGGAACAAGTCCAGATCGCTCGTTTTTGCCGTATCGTAGTTAATGACCTTCTCTTCGGTAAAGAACGGGCAAACCATCGAGCCGACGCGATTAATCGTGCATGGAATCCCCCGTTCCTTCGCGTTGCGCGTAAAGCCTTCTTCCAGCTTCGCCGACAGGCGTTCCAGACGGTCGTACACGTCCGGAGTGAGCAGCGACAACGTCGTATAACCGGCAACCATCGCCAGCGGGTTCCCGCTCAGCGTCCCGGCTTGATAAATCGGCCCGCTTGGCGCGATTTTCTCCATGATTTCCCGTTTCCCGCCATAGGCTCCAACAGGCAATCCGCCGCCGATCACTTTGCCAAGACAGGTCAAATCCGGCGTAATCCCAAAGCGTCCTTGCGCACAGTTCAGATGCACGCGGAAGCCCGTCATCACTTCGTCGAAAATCAATAAGCTGCCGTATTGCTCCGTGATCCGGCGCAGGCCTTCAAGGAAGCCCGGCAACGGCGGCACAACGCCCATGTTCCCGGCCACCGGCTCGACGATCACGCCGGCGATTTCTTCGCCGAAACGCTCGAACGCCAGCTCTACAGAGGCCAGGTCGTTATATGGTACCGCAATCGTATTGGCGGCGACGCCCTCCGGCACGCCGGGGCTGTCCGGCAACCCCAACGTAGCAACGCCGGAGCCCGCTTTAATCAGTAGGCTGTCGGCATGGCCGTGGTAAGAACCTTCGAACTTCATGATTTTACTGCGACCGGTATACCCCCGCGCCAGACGAATCGCGCTCATCGTCGCTTCCGTCCCCGAATTGACCATACGCACGACATCAATCGAGGGTACGCGCTCCGCGACCAGTTGGGCCATTTGCGTTTCTAGTAGCGTCGGCGCTCCAAAGCTTGTCCCTTTGGCGGCCGTCTCCTGCAGCGCTCGGACCACCTCCGGATGAGCATGACCCATAATCAACGGGCCCCAGGAACCCACATAATCGATAAAGCTGTTGCCGTCGATGTCGTAGATCCGGGAACCGCTCCCATGTTCGATATACATTGGCGTCAAGCCAACGGATTTAAACGCCCGTACCGGGCTGTTGACGCCGCCGGGCAAAACCTTCTTCGCTTCTTCGAAAGCCAACCGCGATCGTTCGTCGCCCCGTCGGCCTATCGTGTCTTTGCTCATCGATACCCCTCCTTAACTCTTCAAAACCCGTCTATATCCAAGCTTACTGCTTCTCGCGCAGCCAGCGTGCCATATCTTTGGCGAAATACGTAATGATGATATCTGCGCCTGCCCGCTTCATGCCAACCAGCATTTCGGTAACGATCGCTCGCTCATTGATCCAGCCTTGCTGAGCAGCTGCTTTAACCATCGAATATTCGCCGCTCACGTTATACGCCACCAGAGGCAGATCAAACTGATCGCGCAGCAAGCGCAAAATGTCCATAAAGGCCAGCGCTGGCTTGACCATCAGCATATCCGCGCCTTCCATCACATCGGATTCCGCTTCCCGCAGAGCTTCTCGGACGTTAGCCGGGTCCATCTGGTACGTCTTCCGATCGCCAAACTGCGGCGCGGAGTCGGCCGCTTCACGAAACGGTCCGTAAAAAGCGGAAGCATATTTGACGGAATAAGACATAATCGGGACTTGGCTGAAGCCGGCTTCGTCGAGCCCGGAACGGATCGCTTGCACGAATCCGTCCATCATGTTGGACGGGGCGATGATATCAGCGCCTGCACGTGCTTGAGAGACGGCGGTTTTCACCAAGAGCTCCAGCGACTCGTCGTTCATCACGTCACCGCATACATGCCCGTCCCGTTCAAACGTATGTACCATCCCGCAATGCCCGTGATCCGTGAATTCGCACAAGCAGGTGTCGGCAACGACCAGCAAATCCGGATACCGCGATTTAATGACCCGCGTCGCTTCTTGTACGATACCGTCCTCTGTGAAAGCCGAGGTGCCCACGCTATCCTTCGTCTCTGGAATACCGAACAGCAGCACCGCCGGAATGCCCAGATCAACGATCTCCTTCACTTCCTCTTCCAAGGTGTCGAGCGAAAAATGAAAAACCCCGGGCATTGACGATATCTCGCTCTTGACGCCACTCCCGTAGGTCACGAAAATCGGTTGGATAAAGTCATCCACCGTCAGAACGGTTTCACGTACCATGCCGCGAATGGCGGCCGACTGACGCAGCCGGCGATGTCTTATGATCGGAAAATTCATGTTTGATACCCTCCTAATATGCAGCACAGGGGCAACCCCCGTGTTGAAAAATCATTTCACTCCGCTGGACCGCTCCGTTCTTTCCAAGCGCACAACGACTGAAGCAAGCTGTCGATCGTCGCTTCTTCTGCAAGAATGGACACGTTCAGGCCAGCTTCCTTAGCCGTATTCGCCGTGACCGGCCCGATGCAAGCGATCTCCGCGCCCCGCAGCGCCGCAGCCGGATCGGCCACGCCCATCGCGCTTAGAGCGGCCAGCAGGTTCGTCACCGTCGACGAACTGGTAAAGGTCACGGCGTGGATGCGGCCTTTCTCAAGCATCTTCAGCAGCTCGTCGTCCGCTTCCCCGGCCGGTACCGTTTGGTACATGACCGCGTCGGTGACAGTTAATCCCTGCTCACGCAAAGCAGCCGGCAGCCAGGCACGAGCCAGATCCCCGCGCGGCAGCAGTACATGCTGCCCCGGCCGCAGCTCACTGCCGTAAGTATCCATCAGCCCCTCGGCTTGGAACTTGCCCGGCAAACCTTCCGCAGCGATACCGCGTTGGCGCAGCGCCGCTTGCGTCGCCGGCCCTACAGCCGCGATTCTCGCTTTGTGCAGCCCCCTTACATCTTTCCCCAGTCTCTCCAGGTGCGAGAAGAAATACTCCACGCCGTTCACGCTCGTAAAAAACACCCAATCGTACCGTTCCAGCTGGGCTAGTGCTTCGTCGGTGTCGGCCAGCTCGCGCCCCTCCGGCATCACGATGTCGATAACCGGGAACTCGTACGGCTCTCCGCCAAGCTCCTCGATGCCGCGCACCAGCTCGCTCGCCTGCGAACGCGAGCGGGTGACGAGAATCCGCTTGCCGAACAGCGGCAGCGATTCTGCCCACTTGAGTTGCTCACGCTGGGCCACCACTTCGCCGACGACCGTGACGGCCGGCGGTTTGAAGTCGGCTTCGCGCACCTTCCGCTCAATATCGGCAAGCGTGCCGATCAGCGTCTCCTGCTCCGCTCTTGTCCCCCAGCGGATGAGGGCGACCGGCGTTTCGGGCGGACGTCCGTAATGAATCAGCTGTCTGCTGATATGTCCGATATTCGCCACGCCCATCATAAATACCAAGGTACCGGTTGCGTTCGTCACTTTTTCCCAATTGATCGATAGATCCAGTTTATCCGGGCTTTCATGACCCGTAATGATCGACACGGACGAAGCCATATCCCGGTGAGTTACGGGAATTCCGGCATATGCGGGCACTGAGATCGCGGCGGTGATCCCCGGTACGATCTCATAAGGTATACCATGCTTGCGAAGCAGTTCAGCCTCCTCACCAACGCGGCCGAAGATCGTCGGGTCCCCGCCTTTCAAGCGAACCACCGTTTTGCCCTCAAGCGCTAAATCGACCAGCAGCTGATTGATATGCTCCTGCTTCATCGTGTGGCGATCGGTTCTTTTGCCAACGTAGATTTTCTCTGCTCCGGGTTTCGTTCTCTTTAAAAGACTGTGATTGGCAAGTCGATCATACACAATGACATCGCCCTTCTCCAGGCAATCGAGCCCTTTCAGCGTAATCAATCGCGCATCCCCGGGTCCCGCGCCAACCAGATAAACTTTACCGGCCATGCTCCATCACTCCCCGGTTTCTTGTAATAATGCGGCTGCTCCCAAGGAAATCAACCGACCGGCAACCTGTTCGCCCAGTTCAGTCGGATCTGTCCCTTCAGCGCTTTCCTTTAATATTTTCACGCCATCCGCTGAGCCAACCATCCCCGTCAACTGCAAACGCGGGCGGCCGCTTGGATCAGAGGTCCCTTCGTTCGTCAGTAACGTCGCGAAGGCCCCAATCGGCACCTGGCAGCCGCCATTCAGCACGCCGAGGAAACGACGTTCAGCGGCAATCGTCACCGCCGTGTCCGGATCGTTGTAAAGGGATAAAAGATGGCGAACCTCGACGTCGTCTTCGCGGCATTCGATCCCAAGCGCCCCTTGGCCAACCGCCGGAAGACAAACCTCCGCCGGGAGATATGCCGTAATCCGATTCTCCCAGCCCATCCGGTACAACCCGGCTGCCGCCAGAATAATCGCATCAAAGCCTTCCTCCTCCAACTTGCGTAAACGGGAATCGATATTCCCGCGGATTGGCTCCAATACGAGATCCGGACGATAAGCCTTTAATTGGCTGGCGCGGCGCAGGCTGCTGGTCCCAACTTTGGCGCCATGAGGCAGTTCGTCAAGGCTCAGGCCGCTTCTCGATATCAGCGCATCCCGCGGATCTACCCTCCGCGGCACGGCGCCGTTGATTAGCCCGTCCGGTAGCACGGACGGCATATCCTTCATACTATGTACCGCCAAGTCGATTTCCTTGTCCAGCATCGCCTGCTCAATTTCCTTCACGAACAGACCTTTGCCACCGACCTTGGATAACGTCACATCCAGGATCCGATCACCCTTGGTTACAATCTTTCGGATTTCAAAATCATACGGCAGGTTATGCTCCTGGCAGAGCGCCTTCAAATCATCGATGACCTGTCCCGTCTGCGTCAGTGCCAATTGACTTTGTCTCGTTCCCACCACAATCGTTCGCTTTGTCATGCTTATTCCTCCGTCTGTTCCTCGATCCAGGCGATCATCGCCGCTTCGTCCCACCGATGGAAACCCCCTCCTCGGATCGAGGTCAAAATATCGGACTCAGCTAATCTTCGAAGCAGACGTTTTCGCCTACCGGGATCGCTGACCCGCTCTTTAATGAAAGCTCGCATGGAGCTCAAAAAGTCAATATACTGCTCGTAATCTTCTCCAAAATGCTGGTCGATCTCCCGAATCAGTTCCCGCGCCGCCGCCGGTCCCGCTCCCGAGGTCGAAACGGCCACCACCAGCCCGCCGCGCCGTAGAACGCCGGGAGTAATCATATTTCCTCGTGCGCCATCTCCGGCATCATTTATCGGAATGCCTTCCGCTTCAGCTTCGGCGGCAACAGCGGCGTTCACCTCTGTTCGATCCGTCGCGGCGAAGGCCAAGAACGCGCCGGCAAGATCCCCATGTCGGTACTCGCGTTCGATCCAAACGCCCTGACGCTGCTCTTTAAGAAGCCGCAGCAGACCATCCGTTATGGCAGGACTGACTACGACCGTTTCCGCGCCCGCAGCAACCAGCATCATCGCCTTCCGCTCAGCAACCGGCCCGCCGCCGATCACAACGCAACGCCGACCGGTCAAATTCAACAGGACGGGCACATAATAAGGCATGTCGTATCCCCCTGATCCTTATCTTCAACTCGTTAATAGCATACCCTACCCTGCCGCATTTTTCCATGTTCATCCCTTCAAAAAAAGCCCTGTGCCATCCGCTTTAGCGTCGAATCAGCCTTGCGATTCGTTGCATACGGCAGAGGGCTCAGGGCGTTCTCGCAGTTTAACCTATTAAGTTCACACGGATACCTTCGCAAGTGGCAGCGAAGGCTCCGGCTCAAAAGGGATTCGGCTTGGGGCCACACCTTGGAGATCCGTTAAGCCTTCGGACTCCTGGGTTGACAAAATCTCTTTGGACTCTAGTGACGCCGAAGTCTCCTTGCCGGAAGACGCTTCACTAGGTGCATCCAAACGTTCCTCGAGCGCAAAGATTTGGGTAAACAGCTCCAAGGCATCCGTGCCTTGGCTTTCCCCAGCCAGTTCCTTGATCCGGTTGATCGGATCATGCATCATTTGGTTGAGAATGCTCTTGGTAAGTCGGCGAATGACTTTGCGTTGCCTTTCATCTAGCTCCGGCAACTTGTTAAAGAGACTGTCCAGCGTGCTTTCATGAATATCGGAAGCCTTCTCTTGCAGCGCTCGGATTACCGGCTTCACGCCTAGCGTTTGCAGCCAGGTTGCAAAAGCAGCCATCTCCTCCTCGATCATCCCTTCGATCTTGACCGCTTCCGCACGGCGCATCTCCATATTGCTCTCCACGATCCCTTCAAGATCGTCGATATCATACAGGAATACCTGCTGCAACTCGCCAATGGCCGGCTCGATATCCCGCGGCACGGCAATATCGATCATAAACAACGGGCGATTTAGCCGCCCCTTCATACTCCGGGCAACCTGTGCCGATGTGATGACGTATCCTTCCGCACCGGTCGAGCTGATCAGAATATCGACCTCTTCCAGTCGCTCCATCGCTTCCTGCATCGTGCAAGGCACGCCGTCGCATTTCGCGGCAAGCTCCTGAGCACGAGCGTACGTCCGGTTGGCCACCAGCACTTCTTCCGCGCCAGCCCCGCTCAGATGCTTGGCCGTTAGCTCGCTCATTTTGCCGGCACCTAGGATCAATACGCGTTTCCCTTCAAAGCTGCCGAAAATCCGCTTGCCCAACTCAACAGCCGCGTAGCTGACGGAGACGGCACTTTCACCGATCGCCGTCTCGGAGTGGGCCCGTTTGCCCAGCGTTACCGCTTGTTTGAACAGCATATTAAACCACGTTCCGGTCCCTTTCTCGCTTTGCGACACCAGAAACGCATTCTTCACCTGACCAAGGATTTGCGTTTCCCCCAACACCATCGAATCCAAACCACAAGCGACACGGAACAGATGGCGAATCGCTTGTTCATCTTCATACATATATAAATGACGGGTAAATTCTTCGCGAGGAACCCCGAACCAACGTTCCATAAAACTGCGAATGAATGCCCCGCACATGTGTAGACGATCAACCACAACATAGATTTCCGTACGATTGCAGGTGGCGATAATCACGCCTTCCAATACACTCTTGGTGCGTAAGAGCTCCTGCAGCGCTTGCGGCATATCCTTGTCCGCAAAAGAAAAGCGTTCCCTGACTTCCACAGGCGCCGTCCGATAGTTTAACCCAACTACGACGATGTGCATTGCAAGTTCACCTGCCTTGAAAAAGATGTCAATAGCATTTACCGAAAACAAACTATGTTAATTATATCACAGTAGTTCCAAACTCCCCGGCAGTTTCTATGAGTTTTTTATGAATTATTTATGAATTTCATACCGTCAAAACAAATAACCATGGAAGGTCCATGGTTATCCTATTTTACCCATATTTCTGAAAATCTATCAATGTTTAGACGAATTCGGCCCGATTGGAGTCCGGTTCGGCGACTTCCAGCTCGCCCAAACCCCGAATCAGCTTTTTCGCGTACGTTTTCTCTGGATTCAAGACGGTAACCAGGTAATCGATCGCCAGCTGCGGATCAACCATTTCCCCGCAAGTGTAGCAATCAATGGCAGCAAACCCTCTCTCAGGATACGTGTGAATCGAGAGATGGCTTTCCGACAACATCACAAGAACAGTAGCACCCTGCGGCTCGAACTGTCTGGACTGAATGGACAGCACGGTGGCTCCACAGGCTTCTGCAGCTTCCACCAGGTGAGCTTCCAACAACCCTGCGTTGTTCAGCACCTCAAAGTCGACTCCCCAAGCATCAACCGCAACGTGTCTTCCGAAAGTTGAATATTCCATCTTCCGGCTCCCCCTTCCTAGGAACAAAATGTTTGAAAAATTTCATCCGCTAGGACCTACGTCATTCACTTCCCGAGGGAAAAATCTCTCGCAACATCTCCATGTCCTGAGTGAATCCTGGTTCCTATATTCTTTTCAACGAGATTAAAAATAACATCTCTTGAGGACAAATGCAACTTATTTTTTCTGGTGGAAAAGCCGCTTTCGCCCGCGGTACTTGGAATAAAAAACTACCCTGATATCAGGGTAGTTATCACTAGTACATTATGTTGCCGCCCTCCCACAGGTGACTCCAACTAAGGGGGTGAACCGTGTTATTTCTTAAGCTTCGAGAACGAACAATCTGCGCGAGCAATGGCGCAATTCATCGTCAATGCGATCCACGTCCGCTTCGCTGGCAATAAACCGTTGATCGAGCAGTGCATTCACATCCTTCCGGATACGGGCGATTTCCAACTCGACATCGTTATTCCGGTACACCTGCTGCAGATCTGCCGTTGCATCCTTGAACTCGAACACCAGCTTATAGGAGTCTCGGGAATACTCGACAATTTTGCGAACCCGACCTTCCTGATAATAATACATCATCATGAATCCGTTATAAATTCGAGTGACCATGCCGGAGCCTTTAAAAGCTGCGAACAGCAGTCTCATCACGTTCGTTAAATGGGGTTTTTCCAAGCGGAAAGACATTTCGCAGACATAATAACCGTCCTTACGTTCAAATGGCAGATGCACTTCTTCTCCGCCGTCATCCTCCAGCACGACCACTTGCCCACCGTTGTCTAGCACCTTGACCCGCTGACGTACGTGAGGATCGTATACTTTGTGAACGAACTGCGACATCTGGACTTCCGTTAAACGCATACTGGCATTGACATACTCTGTGGCTAACCGCTGAGCCATACAAATCTCCTCAATTCTTAAATCGCTTTATCATAATTATACACTACGATTCCTGCCGTACGCTCAGCTGCCAAAACGCGAAATCTTGCCATTTTTCAGAAAAAACGGCACTAAGCCGTTTTTATCCTGAACTATCTCGCTGCATACTCACTTTCCTGCTGAAACTACTTCGAATCCCTTCCGCATCCATCGAATTCTTAACTTTTTCCATTTTCGGCTCCCGCGCCGTCCGGAATCCTATCCTCTGTCTCCTCCGAAAGTTCAGCATAGCGCGCGATCTGCGCCCATAGCTCGTCCTTCCCAATCCCCTCTTCCGCGGAAAAGAGAATCAGCGGATCGCCCGCCCGCAGCACTAGCCCTTCCTTAACGATCTTCAAATGCTTTTGCCAGCGCGATTTCGGAATCTTGTCCGCTTTGGTCGCAACGACGCAAACGGGCAGATCGAACGCCTTCAGCCAATCGTACATCAGCTCGTCGTCCTTGGTCGGCGGATGCCGGAGGTCGATAATCTGCAGGACCAGCTTCAGCGTCTCCCGCTCCTGCAAATATTTCTCGATCATTTTGCCCCAGACCTCGCGCTGCGATTTGGATACTTTAGCGTACCCGTAACCTGGCACGTCCACAAAATAAACCCGATCATTGATCCGGTAATAGTTCAGATGCTGGGTTTTGCCGGGAGTCGAGCTCGTGCGTGCCAGATTTTTGCGGTTAATCATTCGGTTGATCAGCGACGATTTGCCCACATTGGAACGCCCTGCCAGAGCAATTTCCGGCAAGGCGTCCTCAGGATATTGATCGGGGCCGACGGCGCTGATGATAAATTCAGCCTTAGTTACCTTCATCATTCAATTCCTCTCTTGAACGCGGTGTAAGCTTCTGCCGCGCCTTTCATGCTAATGCACTTCAGGATGTTCCACAAGCGCATGCTCGAGCACTTGGTCCATGTGGGACACCGGCACGAACTCCAGATCTTCCTTAACGCTGTCCGGAATGTCGCGCAGATCACGCTCGTTGTCCTTCGGCATCAGGACTTTGCGATAGCCCGCCCGATGCGCGGCAAGCGATTTCTCTTTCAACCCGCCGATCGGCAGCACGCGTCCGCGCAGCGTGATTTCGCCGGTCATGGCGACGTCCTTGGAGACGTGGCGGTTGGTTAAAGCCGAGATCAACGCTGTAGCAATCGTGATGCCCGCCGAGGGACCATCTTTCGGAATGGCCCCTTCGGGGATATGGATGTGAATATCGTTTTTCTCGTGAAAATCAAGCGGAATCCCGAGCTCCGCCGCCTTGGAACGAGTATAGCTGAAAGCCGCCTGCGCGGATTCTTTCATGACATCGCCCAGCTTGCCGGTCAGCGTGAGCTTCCCGGCGCCTGGCACGACCGTCACCTCGATCACCAGCGTTTCTCCACCGACCTCCGTCCAGGCCAACCCGGTGACCGTGCCAATCTGGTCCTCCAGCTCGGCCATGCCATAACGGAACTTCCCTGGGCCGAGGTAATCCTTCAACGTGTCCGAAGTGATTGAGATTTGCTCCTTGTCTTCGGATACGATCTGTTTCGCGGCTTTGCGGCATAATGCGGCCACCTGTTGTTCCAAGTTACGGACGCCGGATTCGCGGGTATATTCGCGGATGACTTTCAACAACACGTCTTCACCGATCGCCAGTTGCTCCGGTTCCAGCCCATGCTCGCGTTTTTGCTTCGGCAGCAAATATCGGTTCGCGATCTGGAGCTTCTCCAGTTCCGTATAACCGGGAATAAACAGCGTTTCCATCCGATCGAGCAGCGGACGCGGAATATTATGCACTGCGTTAGCCGTCGTGATGAACATGACGTTCGAAAGATCAAACGGAACCTCGATAAAATGATCGGAGAAGGTGTTATTTTGCTCCGGATCCAGTACCTCAAGCAACGCCGACGAGGGATCGCCGCGGAAATCGGAGGCCATCTTGTCGATTTCGTCCAGCAGAAACACCGGATTCAGCGTGCCAGCCGTTTTCATGCCCTGAATAATCCGGCCAGGCATGGCGCCAACGTAGGTGCGGCGGTGTCCTCGGATTTCCGCTTCGTCCCGTACGCCGCCGAGCGAGATACGGACGAATTCTCGACCCAGGGAACGAGCGATTGAACGAGCCAACGACGTTTTCCCGACCCCCGGCGGTCCGACTAAACAAAGAATCGGCCCTTTCAATTTTTTGACCAGCTTCTGTACGGCCAAATATTCCAGGACCCGTTCTTTCGGCTTATCCAGACCATAGTGGTCTTCATTCAGCACCTGTTCCGCTTTGGCGAGATCCAGGTCATCCTCGGTCTTGTTGCTCCACGGCAAGCTAAGCAGCCAATCCACGTAGTTGCGGATAACGCCGCCTTCCGCCGAGCTCGCCGGCATTTTCTCCAGGCGATCGATTTCTTTCTCGACCTTCTCCCGAACGTTCTCCGGCAGCCCTTTCTCCTCGAGTTGGGACCGCAGTTCTTCCGCTTCTCCAGCTCGCCCTTCTTTCTCGCCGAGCTCCTTCTGGATCGCTTTCATTTGCTCGCGCAAATAATATTCCTTCTGTGTCTTCTCCATCTGTTTCTTGACGCGTTGGTTGATTTTACGTTCCAACTCAAGCACTTCGCGCTCGTTATTCAAGATGTCGAGGAGTTTTTCCAACCGCTTGCGGACGTCGATCGTTTCAAGGATTTCCTGCTTATCTTTGATCTTCAACGACAAATGGCTGGTAATGACGTCTGCCAGGCGCCCCGCTTCCTCGATGTCCGATACCGCAGCCAGCGTCTCCGGCGTAACCTTCTTGGATAAATTGATATAATGTTCGAATTGGGTTAAAACCGTGCGCATGAGCGCGTCAACTTCCGGATCGACCGTTTCTTCCTCCGGGCGTTCTTTGGCCATAACCTCATAATATTCGTCATTATCCAAATATTCGATAATTTCCGCGCGCTCCATGCCTTCCACCAGCACCCGGATGGTACCGTTAGGCAATTTCAGCATCTGGCGCACCTTCGCGACGGTGCCGATGCGAAAGATATCTTCTTGGGTCGGTTCTTCTATGTTCACTTCCGATTGAGAACAGAGGAGAATCAGATTATCTTCGACCATGGCTTTTTCCAGCGCTTTCACGGATTTCTCTCGTCCTACGTCCAAATGCAGCACCATGCTTGGATAGACGAGCAGACCGCGCAGCGGCAGCAGCGGGAAACGCCGGCCTTTGGATTTATGGGGTCCCATCGCTTATGCACCTCCAAACGTTCTCTGTTGATATCATTGCTATTTTAGCAAATGTTACATAAAAACACCAACGAGGAGCGACCGCTTCAGGCAGCCGCCCCCCGGAAAGCAAACGAGCCGGACGTTATCGAATTCGTATCTTCCCCCGGTTACATCGCCCCGCCTTGCGAAGGAGACTCCGCATGCAGGAAGGGCGCAGGAGCAGTTGCCGGGGCAAACAATTCTCCGCCAATCGGCAGCTCGAGGTTCTTCTCCGCTTCGGGACCAAAGACATGTCGGAACACATCTCCTAATGTCTCGACGGCAATGACCTGCAGCCCTTCCAACCCTTCGAACAACGTTTGCCAGTTGTCCTTCGGAATCAACACTGTAGTCGCGCCTGCCTGAAACGCCGCCTCCACCTTAGCCACGACGCCGCCAACCGGCTTCACTTTGCCGTGGATCCCCAGCTCGCCGGTCATGGCGATCTGATGGTTCACCGGGACTTGCTTGATCGCCGACGCAATGGCGGTGGCAATGGCGAGCCCGGCGGACGGACCGTCGATCGGGGTTCCGCCCGGGAAGTTGATATGAAGGTGATAATTCGATGGGTTCAGGCCGATCCGCTGCAGAACGGTCAGAACGTTCTCCACCGACCCTTTGGCCATGCTCTTGCGGCGTAACGTACGGCTGCCTCCGCCAATTTCCTCTTCGTCCACAACGCCGGTAATGTTGTAAAGGCCTTTGCCCTTTTCAGCCGGAACGGCCGTCGCTTCGATCTCCAGCAGCGTGCCCATGTTCGCGCCGTACACGGCCAGTCCGTTGACGACGCCAACCGCAGGTTGAGCCGGAATTTTGCGGTCCGGCCGCGGCGCAAGCTGGCTGCTCGTTGCCACCCATTCTAGATCCGACGCCAACAGATGGTCGCGCTTCTCAGTGAGGGCAAGGCCAGCGGCCAATTGGACCATATTAACGGCTTCGCGGCCGTTGGTCGCATATTTCTTGATGACCTCCACCGCTTCCGGACAAGGCTGGAAGCCAATCCGCTTCACGGCATCCTCGGCGATTTGGGCAATTTCCTCCGGCAGCAGCGGGCGGAAATAGATTTCCATGCACCGCGAACGCAGGGCGGCCGGAATCTCTTGCGGCGAACGGGTCGTCGCCCCTACCAGTCGGAAATCCGCAGGCAGCCCATTTTGGAAAATATCGTGAATATACGCTGGCGTATTTGCATCTTCAGAGTTATAATACGCACTCTCCAGAAACACCTTGCGGTCCTCCAAGACCTTCAACAGTTTATTCATTTGAATCGAATGCAGTTCACCGATTTCATCGATAAACAAAATGCCGCCATGGGCTTTCGTGACCGCACCGGGCTTAGGCTGCGGAATGCCGGCAACGCCCATGGCCCCCGCCCCTTGATAAATCGGATCATGCACCGAACCGATCAACGGGTCTGCGATGCCGCGTTCATCAAATCGAGCGATGGTCGCGTCGATTTCCATGAATTTCGCATCGGTCTTAAACGGAGAGACCGGATTTTTCTTCGCCTCCTCCATCACGACGCGTGCCGCTGCCGTTTTACCTACGCCTGGCGGCCCGTAAATGATCACATGCTGCGGGTTGGCGCTGCAAAGCGCCGCTTTAAGCGCACGCAAACCGTCCTTCTGCCCAACGATGTCGTTCATCGAAGCCGGACGGGTCCGCTCCGCAAGCGGCTTGGTGAGCGAGACAGCCCGAAGCTTGCGCAATTTTTCCATTTCCTTGCGCGATTCCCGGTCCACCGCGAGTCGATTCCCTTTTTGACTACGCAGTTGATTCCAGAAATAAAGCCCGATGACTACGGCAAAGAACATTTGGACCGCCATCAGGATAACATTAAAATCCATACGCGTTACGCCTCCCACACTTATACTGCTTGTTCAAGAAGTCGGACGACTTTTTGAACAACCTCTTGGACTGATACTTGGTAGTATAGCCTTTTCGCTCCAAGGTAAAACAAGGATTTTCAAGTGGGAATACAAAAAAACCGCAGCCTGCATCAAGCAGATTGCGGTTTGGGGTAACCTCGAATTAGGACTGGACGTGGGCCCGGTGTTCCTTGCGTCCCGGAATTTCACCGGTCGCTTCGTACACCTCAACGATATGATCGATCTCTTTCTTCAACTCGTTCAGCAACTCGGCTTCCGGCACCTTGCGAATTATTTCTCCGTAGCGGAACAGCAGCCCTTCCCCGCGTGCGCCGGCTATCCCGATATCCGCTTCGCGTGCTTCCCCGGGGCCGTTGACGGCGCAACCGAGTACAGATACCTTGATCGGTACCTTCAGGTTCGAGATATAAGCTTCAACCTCATTGGCGATCGAGAACAGGTCGATATCCAGGCGCCCGCAGGTTGGGCAAGAGACGAGCGTCGCAGCGTTGGTGATCAGCCCAAACGTCTTCAATAGCTCGCGCGCTACCTTCACTTCCTCTACCGGGTCGGCGCTTAGCGAGATACGTACCGTCGAGCCAAGGCCCATCGACAAGAGGGCACCGATACCAGCTGCGCTCTTAACCGTACCAGAGAACAAGGTACCGGCTTCTGTAATACCCAGATGCAGCGGGTAAGGAATCACCTCAGCCGCTTTGGTGTAGGCTGCGATTGCCATCGGGACATCCGAAGCCTTCAGCGATACGATAATATCATGGAAGTCCAGCTCCTCCAGAATGCCAATATGGAACAAAGCGCTCTCCACCATCGCTTCCGGGGTCGGATAACCGTATTTCTCAAGCAAATGGTTCTCCAGCGAGCCGGCGTTTACCCCGATCCGAATCGGGATGCCGCGTTCCTTACAAGCTTTAACAACGGCCTCAACCTTCTCTCGGCGGCCGATGTTGCCCGGATTAATCCGGACCTTGTCGATGCCGTTTTCGATTGCCAGCAGCGCCAGCTTGTAGTTGAAGTGAATGTCCGCAACCAGAGGGATATGAATCCGTTTCTTGATTTCCTTGATCGCCGCAGCCGCTTCCTCATTGTTCACCGTCACGCGTACCAGCTGGCAACCCGCTTCCTCCAACCGGAGGATTTCCGCGACTGTCGCTTCAACGTCCGCTGTTTTCGTCGTACACATGCTTTGAATGATAACTTCGTTGCTGCCGCCGATCGTCAGATTCCCGACTTTGACCGGCCGCGTATCTTGTCTCAAGAATGTCATGTCTGGTCTCTCCCATAACGATCAAAGCTCCACCCCCGCAGGAGCCGCGCTTTCTGAGGGCACGACAACCGCAAAGGTGGAGAACCTTGACCTTTATTTTAGCGTGAACAAACGGTTTCCCGCTTACGCGCTTTCTTCTTGTTTTTTGTTTGGCTTAGCAGCCAATTCAGGAACGGTTTTCTCCTGAACGACCTTCTCGGTGATGACGCAGTCGGAAATATCGTCGCGGGACGGTACTTCATACATCACGTCAAGCATAATGCCCTCAATGATTGCACGAAGACCACGCGCCCCGGTATTACGCTTAATCGCTTCCTGAGCGATCGCTTCCAGCGCCTTCGGTTCAAACTGCAGGTTGACGTTGTCCAGCTCGAGCAGCTTCTGGTATTGCTTCACCAGCGCATTCTTCGGTTCGGACAAAATGCGAACCAGCGTCTTCTCATCCAGCGGCTCGAGGGTCGAGATGACCGGCAAACGGCCTACGAATTCCGGGATCAACCCGAATTTCAGCAGGTCTTCCGGCAATACCATCGACAGATATTCGCCCGGTTTAAGATCCTTTTGCCCATCGCTGACCGCATTAAAGCCAATGACTTTCTTGCCGATCCGGCGTTTGATCATTTGCTCCAGACCATCAAACGCGCCGCCGCAAATGAACAAAATATTCGTCGTATCGATTTGGATAAATTCCTGATGCGGATGTTTACGTCCGCCTTGAGGAGGAACGGAAGCGACCGTACCTTCCAGAATTTTCAGCAGCGCCTGCTGCACGCCTTCGCCGGAAACGTCGCGGGTAATCGAAGGATTCTCCGATTTACGCGCCACTTTATCGATTTCGTCGATGTAAATGATGCCGCGTTCCGCTTTTTCCACATCATAATCAGCAGCTTGAATCAGCTTCAGGAGGATATTCTCGACGTCTTCGCCGACATAGCCGGCTTCGGTCAAGGAAGTCGCATCGGCGATCGCGAACGGTACATTCAGGATTTTCGCCATCGTTTGGGCAAGGAGGGTTTTCCCCGAACCCGTAGGACCGAGCAGCAAAATGTTACTCTTCTGCAGCTCGACATCCTCGATCTTGCTTTGCGTGTTCACCCGCTTGTAGTGGTTGTAAACCGCAACGGACAGCGATTTCTTCGCTTGCTCCTGGCCGATGACGTACTGGTCCAAAATATCGCGGATTTCCTTGGGCTTCGGAATTTCCTTGAGATCCAGTTCTTCCTCGTGGCCAAGCTCTTCTTCCACGATTTCCGTGCACAGCTCAATGCATTCGTCGCATATATAAACGCCGGGTCCGGCAACAAGCTTGCGTACCTGTTCTTGCGATTTGCCGCAGAACGAGCATTTCAGTTGTCCTTTTTCATCGTTAAACTTAAACATGTAAACACCCCTTTATAGATTAGTGGGCTTGGAGATAACCTTGTCGATAATCCCGTAGTCCTTGGCTTCATCCGCGCTCATGAAGAAGTCGCGGTCCGTATCGCGCTCGATTTTTTCAAGGGGTTGACCCGTACGATCTACATAGATCTGGTTCAGTTTTTGTCTCGTCTTGATGATCCAGTCGGCATGAATTTTAATATCCGTCGCCTGACCGCGAACGCCGCCAAGCGGCTGGTGGATCATCACTTCGCTGTTTGGAAGCGCGAAACGCTTACCCGGGGCCCCCGCCGTCAGCAGCAGCGATCCCATACTGGCCGCCATACCCACGCAGATGGTGGACACATCAGGTTTGATAAACTGCATCGTATCATATATACCCATCCCCGCGGTAACGGAACCACCCGGAGAATTGATGTACAGGTGAATATCTTTCTCAGGATCTTCGGCCGCCAAAAACAACAGTTGGGCAATCACGAGATTGGCAACTTCATCATCAATAGCGTTGCTGAGAAAAATAATGCGATCTTTAAGGAGTCTTGAATAGATGTCGTACGACCGTTCTCCTCGATTCGTTTGTTCTACGACCATAGGTACCAGACTCATGCGACCAACCTCTTTTCCTTATCAATTTCCCTTACGCTTACGTAAAACATTCTATCATGTTCGAAGCCCCATGTCATTTTTCGCCCCGTACAGTTTATGTTTGTTTTTACACATTATATAACCTAAGGCTTGTCCCGTGCGTAATGGAAATAAATGTATCGTTCGGAGATGAAAAATTAAGGCACGCATTTTATCATACGTGCCCTAACTTTTATCGTGATGTATTCAAAGAAGCGGGTTCAAGGCTAGAGTGAATTACTCTTCGTCTTGGGCTTCTTCGGCTTCGGTTTTGTCGGCGTCTGCTTTCGATTCAGCTTTCGTCGATTTCTTCGTCGTTTTCTTTGCAGCCGGTTTAGCTTCTTTAGACTTTGCTTCCGCTTGCTCGGCTGGAACTTCTTTGCTGTTCTCCAGCAAGAACTCGATCGTCTTGCGGATCAGAATTTCCTCGTTCAAGCTGCCCAAAGAACCATTCGCCGCCAAGATGTTGCGGATTTCTTCCGGCGTACGCTTGTAAGCTTCCGCCATATCGTTCAGTTCTTTGTTGATTTCGTCTTGAGTTACTTCGATCTTCTCAGCCTTCGCAATCGCTTCAAGCACCAGGTTGTTGCGAACGCGTTTCTCGGCATCTCCCTGCATTTGTCCTCTGAGGTCATCCACCGTTTGGCCGGAGAAGCCCAGGAACATGTCCAGGTTCATGCCTTGCGAGCGAAGACGGTTGTCGAAGTCGCGAACCATGTTATCCACTTCGCCATTGATCATGGCTTCCGGAATTTCCACTTCCGCATTCTCGCCGATTTTATCAACGAGTGCCCCTTCACGGGTTGACTTCGCTTCTTGCTCTTTGCGGGAGCTCAGTTGTTTCTTCAGATCTTCCTTGAACTCAGCAAGCGTATCGAATTCGCTAACGTCTTTCGCGAACTCATCGTCCAGTTCAGGCAGTTGTTTGCGTTTGATTTCATGCACTTTCACTTTGAACACGGCTTCTTTGCCAGCCAGTTCTTCGGCATGGTACGTGTCCGGGAAAGTGACTGTTACGTCCTTAAAGTCGCCGGTAGCCAGACCTACCACTTGTTCCTCAAACCCAGGAATAAACGTGTTGCTTCCGAGTTCCAAGGAATAACGTTCTGCTTGACCGCCTTCGAAAGGCACACCGTCTACGGAACCGTCAAAGTCGATAACAACCGTATCCCCGTTTTGGGCCGGTTCTTCGTCAACCACAACAAGCTCTGCATGACGTTGTTGCAAACGCTCCAGTTCACTGTTGAGTTCGTCTTCGCTGACTTCAACGGTAACGGCAGGAACTTCTACGCCTTTGTAATCGCCAAGTTTCACTTCAGGTTTAACTGTAATTTTTGCTTTGAACTTGAAAGGTTGTCCTTTAGCAAATTGCTCAACGTCCACTTCAGGACGATCCACCGGGAAAATATCCGTTTGATCTACAGCTTCGCTGTACACTTCAGGCAGCAAGATGTCGATGGCATCTTGATACAAGCTTTCCACGCCAAAACGCGCTTCAAAAATCGGCCGAGGCACTTTACCCTTACGGAAGCCAGGTACGTTCGCTCTCTTTGCTACTTTTTGAAAAGCTTTATCCAGTGCGACGGCTACACGGTCCGCCTCCACTTCAACCTCGAGTACGCCGAGGTTCTTCTCTATTTTTTCCCAAGTTGCTTTCATTTTATGCCTTCCCCTCCAAATTTCACATATACTTTAAATACTGAAACCGAATCGCGAATAAAGCAGCTATTTCGAGGCATCTTGCATTAGGGTTCCAGTATAGCTGTCTCTATGAGCACGATCAGAATAACCATTATATTATAAACAACAAAACATCTTTTTACAAGAGCCGATCCTCAGCCAGGTATTGGGCGCGGCAAACGGATTTTTACAAGCTTCATAGAATGATCCTCTTTCTTGTCCCACCCGCTACATTCCGCGAAGCCGTCCCGAAGCGACGAATTTGCCGAGCAACCGGCAGATCTGCTCATACCGAAGCCGCAGCCCATCGGTAATCCCGTACATGGCGCGAATTTCCTCATCGCTTTGGCTGCCGGACAAGCTATCCGCTACCATTTGATGTAATGCCGCCGCCCAGATATCGATCACCGAATCCTCCTCGCTTAGGAGCGAACGATAATCCACCGTTCCGTATAAAGCCATGACGAACTGCGACCATAACTCTTGGGCAAAATAAAAAAGAGTCGGATCATGAACCTGCGTCAGATCTCCTACGCGGTCCAATACGGACTGCACGGCAGGGGGGAAATCCTCCGGTTTAAGCGGGACGGCTTCGATCTCCACCTCCACCCGCTCGCCTCCGCGCGTAAATACCAGCGTCCCTGTCGTACCACGGCGTCGCAGCGTTTGCAGCACCCGGTATTGGAGCAGCGGATGAAGCTCCTCCCGGCTAATCCATCCGATCAGCGCATCGTCGACTTCTGGCCGATCCAGGTAAGCGAGTTGTTCAAGAGCCAGAAACGTCTGTTCCGATAGCGGTTTGTCCCTCACGGTATGTAATAATTTGTCCGCATAACCCGCATCTTCAGCCAGTTTGGCCTCTGCGAGCCGGCGTGCCAACATTTCTTCGGTTTCGTCTTCATCCTCGAGACCCTGCGAATCCGTCATGCCGTTCTTCAGCGCGGGAAATGCGCCAATCAGCCAGTCAAGCAAAGCCTGCCATTCCTCGTAATGCCGTGGATCCTCACCCTGGCACTGAAGCAGGAACTGCAGAAGTTCAACGGCCTCCCCGTATCTTTCCGTCTCCAGCATGCGGGTCAATTCGATCTGATAGTAATCCAGTGTTTTTGGAAACAAGACGATGTTGTCTTTCTCATCGGGTCGTAAACTGCTGATAAGGGCACCTCCTTTCATCCGAATAGCAATTAATTGAGATTATAGCATAGTCCCCGGCGAAGACAAAAACCTTATGTCTGAGCGGGTAGCCCTGGCGCCTAGATCATGCGTCTGTAGTGCTCCTGCCAATTTCATCTTATGGTTCTTGATCCTGTACACCTCATATGATATAATATTTTTTGCTTGTGTTTTTCATATTAAAGATGTCCCAGTAGCTCAGCTGGATAGAGCAACGGCCTTCTAAGCCGTCGGTCGGGGGTTCGAATCCCTCCTGGGACGTAACAAAAAACACTTTCCTAAATGGAGAGTGTTTTTGCGTTCACAGGTTGGGATGAGAACCCCCGGTGGGGGGGGCGTCGAAGCGAAGCCGCCCGCCCAAGCGGGGCGGTTGAGCGGAGTCTCGAGCGCTGCGAGAGTACACCTCCTGGGACGTAACAAAAAACACTCTCCTAAATGGAGAGTGTTTTTGCGTTCACAGGTTGGGATGAGAACCCCCGGTGGGGGGGTGTCGAAGCGAAGCCGCCCGCCCAAGCGGGGCGGTTGAGCGGAGTCTCGAGCGCTGCGAGAGTACCCCGACTGGTACAAAAAGAGCACCCATATGGGTGCTCTTTTTGGATATATCCCAGGTTGGGATGAGAACCCCTAAGGGTTCGTCGAAGCCTGGTCGTTGCTGCCGCCGAAATCTATTCGAAATTTCGATTATATTCAGATCAAAACGGCAGATATCGTGAATTCTATACGAAATTTCATATAGATTTTGGGCTTTTAGCCTCCGCCAGGTCAAATATGTATGAAAAATCAGCTATAATTCGCCAAAAGCTCTGGAATCCGCAGATTCTATTCGATTTTTCGTATACATTTCAAACGAACGCAGCCACCCTGCGCCCCACTCCCCGTCCCCGCGCCGTTTCCGACACAAAGAAAGAGCCGTTTACTAGCTAATCCCCTTTATTCTCGTTCGGATTCACCCTCTGCAAATGCTCGACCGACTGCCGGATTCATTCACGCCACACGTCCACATCGATATTGGCGACTTTTCTTCAGGCAGGATCATCCGGCGCGAGTTAAAGGCTTGGTCTTGAACTCATACGTTCCGGAACACCTCCACCAAATTTCACCCGGGTCAGTCAAAATCGTATTCTAGTCTGCCTACCCACAACCCGATCTCAACTCATCATTCCTTATCCCAAGCTTCTTCAACCCGATCCAGCCACTCGTTCACCAACACGTTAAACGCATTTTCCTGATCGATCTGTAGGTTGTGTCCCGCCCGATCCATGACGGCAAACGTACCGCGTGGATACTGCTCCAATAATTGAAGCGCATCGGCATACCCAACCGTCGCATCCTGCTTGCCGAGCAAGAATAACGAAGGAGCTGCAAACGCCTCCTGATCGATGGAAAAAGAAAACCCATACCGCTTCCGAATCTTGTCCAAAAAAGCCGCATCCGCCAGACGGCACCCGGGGACGATCTCCTCGGCATACCTTTCCCAAGCGCGTCGGTCTAAAACAACCCCCATCGAGCGAAAATCCGCGTACTCCTCGGGTTGTAGTTCGGCAATTAGCATCGGGTCCTCGTAAAATACTGTATGCGGTGGTAACGCGCGCTCCTTGTCCGGTACAACCATAGGGCAAATCAACGCCGCACCCTCGACTCGCTGAGACCGACGGGCAATGATCCCTCTTGTCAAATACCCACCGTATGACTCGCCGGCTACCACGAAGTTCGATTCGGGGATCAGCTTGTCGATCAGTTCCAGCACGGCGTCCAGCATCCCGTCCGTACTCTCGATATCCGCATAATTGCGTGAGCGCCCCATCCCCGGTAAATCAAGGTAGATCCGCCGCCAACCTTCACGCTTCTCGAACACCGGCTCCATACAGCCGCTCATCAGCCGATGATCGGGTGTGAAACCGTGAATCATCACGATCGGGCGCCCCGAACCCTTCTCTTCATAATAAAGTTCTGCTTGGCTTACCTTGCAAAATGGCATATGAATACCCTCCCTATGCTTAACTTCTCTCATCATAAACCGAATGTATGTTCCTGTAAAGTCCTAAACATTCCATTATCATCCACCATAGCCAGGAATGAGCTCGTCGTTTAACCGACTGCCCCCCTCTTCACCGGGCCTCCTTCGCCAATCTAACCGGGTTCACCGAGAAGATACGCAGCGTGTCGTAAAATCCCTCCACAAAAATGCCGATCGCCTGGCTGGCCGCATCGTCCCCGAGCTCCGCCAGAATGGATATCACGATGTCCCCCGTCGTTTCCGGGACCTCCTTCAGCTTTTTTTCTACTATATAATGAAGAAGCCTTCCGGCAGAACCTCCTTGAGGATGAATTAACGCTCCTTCCCGGAACTTACATTATGGTGGCACACACCTCTTCAGCCGAAAAAAAAGAGCACCGATCCGTTCGGATCGATGCTCAGAGGCTGCCAATTACCTGCAGCCGCAGATTAAGCGCGAAGACTGGCGATCGCCGTCTTCATAATCCCGCAGGAATGCGCGAATTTTCGCTGTTCCTCCCAAGTCAAGTTCAACTCCAGCACCTCTTCGATCCCACCATCTCCAATGATGGCGGGCACCCCGGCGCAGACGCCTGTCTGCCCGTACTCTCCCTCCAATACAGCGGAGACGGCGATGATCTTATGCTCATCATTCAATATGGATCGCACGATATAGGCCAGCGCATTGCCAATCCCGAACTGCGTATTGCCCTTACGCGTAAATATTTCCCAGCCTGCGTCCTTGGTCTTCTGCGCGATTTCGTCCAAATCGACGTGGCGGAACCGCTCCTTGTGCTGCTCCAGAATGTGCAACAGCGGCTTCCCGCCGATCGTGACATGCGACCAGGCGACAAACTGCGATTCGCCGTGCTCGCCCATCGCGTACCCGTTAACGCTGCGCGGGTCGATCGAAAACACCTCCGACAGCAGCGTTTTCAGCCGGGCTGAATCGATTGAGGTGCCGGTACCGATCACTCGATTCCTTGGGAACCCGGATACCTCGCGCACGATGTACGTGACGATATCGACCGGATTTGCGGCTACAACAAATACCCCGTCAAACCCTCCGCCGACAATGCGACTGACGATATCCCGCGTGATTTTTTCCGCCTCTTCCAAGACGTCCAGCCTTGTTTGCCCTGGCTTCGGATTCGCCCCCGCTGTCAGTACAACCACATCCATATCGCGGCAATCTTCCAGCCGGCCGGCTGAAACTTTCGTGCGAGCTTGCGTAAAATCCATGCAATGCGATAAATCCAGCGCATGCGCCACCGCGCGATCGTACGTCCGATCGATCATCATGATCTCGTCGCAGACCGATTGGTTGATCATGGAATAAGCGCAAGCCGTGCCGACCAGACCGGATCCGACGATCGTCACTTTTCTAGCTTTTCTGGCCATCCCGCCGCCTCCTCATCCTTGCCACTCTCTTTAGCTTACGCCTAAATTATACCCGCAAACTCATACTCCGTATATTAGGCACAGCACACAAAAAAACTGCCGGGAAACCTCCCGGCAGTCGATTCTTAACAACTTAACTCTTCATCCGAGGATCCAGTGCGTCGCGCAAACCGTCGCCCATCAGGTTAAACGCAAGTACAGTCAGCATGATCGAAACCCCCGGGAATACGACCGTCCACGGAGCGGTGGCGATAAACTGACGCGAGTCGGACAGCATTTTGCCCCATTCCGGTGTAGGCGGCTGCGCGCCTAGACCGAGGAAGCCAAGGGCGGCTGCTTCGATGATCGCTGTGGCGATACCTAAAGTGCCCTGTACGATAATCGGCGTCAAGCTGTTGGGCAGGATGTGCCGCAGCAAAATCGCGCTGTTCTTCATCCCGATTGCACGAGCGGCGGTAATATACTCTTCATTTTTCAAACTCAATACCTTCGCCCGAACTAGCCGGCCATAGGTCGGAATGTTAACGATAGCGATGGCGAGCAGCGCGTTCTGCAGAGACGGGCCAAGAATGGCCACGATCGCGATCGCCAGCAAAATGCTTGGGAACGCCAGCAAAATATCGAATAAGCGCGAGATCACCATATCGATCCATTTGCCATAGAATCCCGCCAAAATGCCGAACAGCGTCCCCAGAATAATCGATCCCACCACGGAAAACGTCCCCACCCACAAGGAGATGCGGGCGCCGTATAGCACGCGGGTAAACAAATCCCGCCCGAGATCGTCTGTCCCGAACCAATGGGCCGAGGACGGAGCCTTCAATCGATCACGCAGTGCCTGCGTATCGTATTCATAAGGGGCGATGACCGGGGCCAGTAGCGCGATTAAGATGAAGAAGCCGATCATGATGAGGCCCACCATCGCGATTTTATTCTTGCGGAACGCTCTCCACGCATCGCGCCAAGGTCCGGAAACCTTCTCGGTCGGGATGGAGGTAGTTCCGTTAGATGTTGCCGTAGTTGCTTGTGCCATGGTTTCCCTCCTTTACCGGTAACGGATGCGCGGATCCACCGCTGCATACAGCAAATCCACAATCAGATTAATGACGACGAACAGAAAGGCAATAATCAGGATGCCGGACTGAATGACCGGATAATCACGCGAGCTGATTGCCTCGTAAATGTACCGTCCTACGCCCGGCCAGGCGAAAATCGTTTCGGTCAGAACCGCGCCGCCAAGCAGCGCACCTGTTTGTAGACCGATGACCGTCAGCACGGGAATAAAGGCATTTTTCAACGCATGCTTATAAACGACGATGAATTGCGACAGCCCTTTGGCTTTAGCCGTACGAACGAAATCCGAGTTCATGACTTCGAGCATGCTGGATCGCGTCATTCGGGCGATGACCGCCATCGGAATCGTACCCAGAGCCACACTTGGCAAAATCAAATGCTTGCACACCGTCCATAACTGATCCCATCGACCCGCGATGAGGCTGTCGATCAGATATAGATTGGTGACGGCTTCTACCGGATCCCGTTGATTCATGCGCCCAATCGAAGGCAGCCAATGGAGCTTGAGCGAGAAGATCCACTGTTCCATCAACCCTAGCCAGAAGATCGGCATCGACACCCCGATGAGCGCGATCAGCATGCAGATGTAATCGAACCAAGAGTTTTGCTTCCAGGCGCTGATAATGCCGGCGTTCACGCCGAAGAAAATCGCAAACGCCATGGCCGCCACGGTCAATTCTGCCGTTGCCGCCAGATACGGAGTGATCTCTTGGGCAATCGGCACTCTTGTGCGGATCGATTGCCCCAGATCCCCTTTCAGCAAATCCCCCATGTACGCGAAATACTGCTGATACCATGGATTGTTCAGGCCAAGCTGCTCGCGAAGCGCCTCTTTGGACTGCTCGGTCGCTTTCTGACCCAGAATCGTTTCCGCAGGATCACCGGGAATCGCATGGATAATGGAAAATACGATAATCGTCATGCCGATCAGGACAGGAACCATGATGAGGATTCGTTTCAATACATAAGCTTTCAAGATGAGGTTCACCTGCCAGAGGCGTTAAGATACCGCCTGTTATTCGAAATAGATATTGCTGTAGTACTCCGTACCTGTCGGCGCCGGGACATAACCTTTCAGATTTGCTTTCGCTGCCAAGAGCGGCGTCGTATGCACGAGCGGAATCCATGGAGCGTCGGCTTTGATAATTTCTTGAGCTTGTTTATACAACTCTTCACGTTTCGATTGCTCGGTTTCTTTTTGCGCCGCGACTAATAATTCATGAAGCTCGTCGTTCGCATAGTAGCTGTAGTTGTTAGACGGAATCGCGTCTTTGTCCAGCAACGTGTACAAGAAGTTGTCAGGGTCACCGTTGTCGCCGGTCCAGCCCAGCATGTACAGATCGTCTTTCTCGCCGGCTTGTGCATCATCCAGATAAGTGGCCCATTCCGGAGACTCAATGACAACCTTCACGCCAACGGCTTCGAAGTTTTGTTGAATGACTTCGGCAACTTTCTTGCCGTCTGGCATATACGGACGGGATACTGGCATGGCATAAAAGACGTATTCACCAGGCAAGCCGTTCGGATAACCTGCTTCCGCCAGCAATGATTTAGCTTTCTCTGGATCAAACTCGTAATCGGCGATGCTGTCGTTGTAGCCCCACAGGGACGGCGGCATCGGGTTCTTGGCAGGTTCCGCTTGGCCGGCGAAGAAAGCGTCAATGATCGCTTGCTTGTCGACAGCATAGTTCAGCGCTTGTCTTACTTTCACGTTGTTAAACGGTTCTTTCTTCGTGTTGAAGCCGACGTAACCAACGTTGTTGGAAGGACGCTCGATCTTTTGCAGGTCCGGGTTGGCTTCCAGCGTCGCCAGATCGTCCGGGCTCAAGTCTTCCATCAAATCGATCTCTCCGCTTTGCAAGGCATTGAAGCGTGCAGAGTTGTCCGGAATCGAGCGAACGATGACTTTATTCAGCTTCGGAAGGCCTTCTTTCCAGTAGCTTGCGTTCTTCTCCAACGTGATCGAATCGTTGCGTTTCCACTCTTTGAACACGAATGGACCTGTGCCAACCGGTTCGTTCTTGAAGTTCTCCTTCTTCTCCTGGATGGCCGTCGGGCTGGCGATTCCGAAGGAGGTCATAGCCAGGTTTTGCAAGAATGGAGCTTGCGGCTGGTTCAATGTGAATTCTACCGTGCTTGGGTCAACGGCTTTAACCTCTTTAATGACGCGTTTGCCGTCCGGACCAAACATGGAATCATAATAGTCGAAGGAGTCGCCTTCGAATTTGAATTCGCTGCTCGGATCCGTCCAACGGTTGAAGTTGAATACGACCGCATCGGCGTTAAATTCGGTGCCGTCATGGAATTTCACGCCTTGACGCAGCTTGAAGGTGTATTTCAAACCGTCATCGGACACGGTCCAGCTGTCGGCCAGGGAACCCTGAACCTCTGTAGTTCCTTCTTTGTACTCCAGCAGGGAGTCGAACACTTGGTGCGCGATTTTCAGCGATTCTCCGTCCGTGACGATCGCCGGATCCAGGGATGCAGAATCCCCACCGCGACCGACAATCAAGGTGTCTTGGGCAGAATTAGCCGGAGCGTTCGCTTCCGTATTCGTACCCGCATTGGTTCCGCCAGTATTGCTGCTGCCGGCATTGTTGTTCCCTCCGCAACCCGTCAAGGCAACGGCTGCGCTAAGCATCATGACTAAAACGACACTACTCCATCTCTTTGCTTTCATATTGTGGCTCCCTTCTGAATCACGATATATAATTTCTTGTTTATAAGAAGCCGGGCTTAGTTCCCAGCTATAAACCATAGCGGTAGTTCAAAACGTCATCTTTCGATCACGATGCGATATCAAGTAGTTGTTCGGCGTCGAATCTTGAATTCAGCCGGTCCTTCCGTTGCTCACGTAGCTTCCAGCTACGCTCCGCTACTCACTCCCTAGCTTCATCCAACCTTCTCGGTGCTCGAAACCTAACCTTTTGAACCTTTATTGAAATGGTAGTTCAAAACGTCATCCTTCGATCACGATGCGATATCAAGTAGTTGTTCGGCGTCGAATCTTGAATTCAGCCGGTCCAAGCCGATGCTTCCGAAGCATGTTTCCTTCGGAAACATTTCAGTTGCTCACGTAGCTTCCAGCTACGCTCCGCTACTCACTCCCTAGCTTCATCCAACCTTCTCGGTGCTCGAAACCTAACCCTTACGCTAAACTCGCGCTTCCTGCCGTCTTCGCTTCCGTGAACAAGTGGCACGCCGTCAAATGGCCCGCTTCCGTCTCGGCCAGCTCTGGGCGGTGCGTCCGGCAGACCTCCATCGCCATCGGACACCGCGTATGGAACGCGCAGCCGACCGGCGCATTGGCCGGGCTGGGCACTTCGCCCTGCAGGATGATCCGTTCTGCCTTCTTGTCCGGATCGGGCTCCGGAACCGCGGACAGGAGCGCCTGCGTGTACGGATGTTGAGGCGCCGAATATAACTTGTGCTTGTCGGCGATCTCGACGATCCGGCCTAGATACATCACCGCGACCCGATCGCAGATATGCTTCACGACGCTAAGGTCGTGGGCGATAAAGATATAAGTCAAGCCGAATTCCTCCTGCAGATCCTGAAGCAGGTTCACCACCTGCGACTGGATCGACACGTCGAGCGCCGAGACGGGCTCGTCGGCGACGATCAGCTTCGGCTGCAAGGACAACGCCCTTGCAATGCCAATCCGCTGCCGCTGTCCGCCGGAGAACTGATGCGGATAACGCTGCAAATGACTTTGTGTCAGGCCAACGACGTCGATTAATCGGTCGATCATCGCTCGCCGTTCCTTGGCGTTGCCCACGCCGTGTACGATCAACGGTTCCTCAAGGATACGTTGTACGGTATGGCGCGGGTCCAGCGATGAGAATGGATCCTGGAATACGATCTGCATATCTTTGCGTTTCTTACGCAGCGCTTCCGGAGACAGGGCCGTGATTTCTTCCCCTTCAAACATCACTTTCCCGCTGGTCGGCTCGATCAACCGGAGCAAGGAACGGCCTGTCGTCGATTTCCCGCAGCCGCTTTCCCCTACCAGCCCAAACGTTTCGCCCTTATTCACCGTAAACGAGATGTCGTCCACTGCTTTGACGAATTGTTGTGTCTGGCCGAACCAACCGCCCCCGAGGGGATAGTATTTTTTCAGATGCTCTACTTGCAGTAATGGTTCACTCATACGACTTCCTCCTGTGGCGTTTCATGGAGCCAGCACCGGCAGTTGTGCGCCGTTTCGTATTCCCTCAGTTCGGGCAGCTGTTCCAGGCAAATCGGCATTGCGTGCGGACAACGTTCGGCAAAGCGGCACCCCTTCATCTGAGTGTTCAAAATGGGCACGTTGCCTGGGATGGAGAACAGTCGCTTGCGTTCCTCGTCCATACGCGGCACTGACTTGATCAGCCCTTGCGTGTAGGGGTGCAGCGGATTTTTGAAAATATCCCGTACACTGCCTTCCTCTACGACCTTTCCGGCATACATGACCGCAACGCGGTGGCACATTTCAGCAACGACCCCAAGATCGTGGGTAATCATCATCACGGCGGTACCATTCTCTTCGTTCAATCGCCGAATGAGGTCAAGGATTTGCGCCTGGATGGTCACATCGAGCGCCGTAGTCGGTTCGTCAGCGATCAGCAGCTCAGGATTACAGGAGATCGCCATCGCGATCATGACCCGCTGCCTCATCCCGCCGGATAACTGGTGGGGATATTCGTCGATAATGGCTTCCGGTCTTGGTATGCCGACCTTTTTCAGCATGTCAATCGTATGCTCGCGGGCTTCCTTTTTACTTAACCCTCGGTGCAACCGGACCGTCTCTCCAATCTGCTGGCCGACCGTAAACAATGGATTCAGCGACGTCATCGGTTCCTGAAAAATCATCGAGATGGAGTTCCCTCGAATCGATCGCATTTCCCGTTCTTTCATCGGGACGATATCCTGCCCTTTAAACAAGATCGACCCGCTGGTGATTTTGCCGGGAGGCTGTGGGATGAGCTTTAAGATCGACAATGAGGTTACGCTCTTGCCGCAGCCCGATTCCCCAACGACGCCTAGCACCTCCCCCGGATTGACATACAGGTTCACGCCGTCCACCGCAGGGATTTCGCCTCGATCGGTAAAAAAGTGGGTGTGCAAATCCTCAATCTGCAAAATGGGTTGAATCATGTTACAGCCTCTTTTCCTGAAAAAATGGAATATCACGGTTTCGACAATGTCCGTCAATGGCAGACAAATGTGCAAACGTTCTATCTTGCTGTGATTTGCTAAAGCAACAAGTTATACAACTACCTTCCAACTCTGTTTTGCAGAAGGTCGGACCCTGTCGTTTTGTCCCTATAGAGCGGACGAATGTATATTCTCACTTCCTCACTGCAACCAACTAAAGTCCAAACTTAAGCAACTGCTGTAATCAAAGTGATATATGATAAATCACATTTTTTTGCCGTTTTTTCGCTAAAAGTGACGATTAATCGAACTATGGTCAATTGAAGTGTTAAGTTAACTGACACAAAACAGAAAAATGTTTGTTTGATAAGTTACTTTACAGCATTTTCACAGGATAGACAATAGAAAATTTCTTAATGTCATGTCTATGACAGCTATTCTTCGGGCGATCTATTCAAATTTGAAATATTGGGAACTTTTGGAGTAGAATAGAGGTAAACGTTATCAATTATGCGAGAGGTGATGTTATGAGTTCAGAGCCTAAGGGCATCTACGATATCGAGGTCCGTACCATCTCGGGCGAAACAACGACGCTTGCACCTTACCAAGGCCACGTACTATTGATCGTGAACACCGCCAGTGCCTGCGGGTTGACTCCACACTATGCTGGGATGCAGCACCTGTACAGCGAATACAAGAACCAAGGCTTCTCCGTCCTTGGCTTTCCTTGCAACCAATTTGCGGAGCAGGAGCCGGGAAGTGAAGAAGAGATTAAGACGTTTTGCGAAACGAATTATCAGGTCACCTTCCCGCTCTTCGCTAAAATCGACGTTAACGGAGCGCAAGCTCACCCGTTGTACCGATATCTGCGGGAGCATACGCCAGATCCTTACGACACCGGTGATATCGAGTGGAACTTCGTGAAATTCCTTGTGGACCGGGAGGGAGCGATCGTCAAGCGGTACGGCGCCCGCACCGAGCCCGCGGATATCGAATCGGATATTCGGGATCTGCTGGCCCGTCCGGCGGCAAAGCGCAAAGCTTGAGAACCTAATATGGATACCACGCCAATAAAGCCGCAGGAGCAAAACGCTCCCGCGGCTTTTCAAGTTTTCCTTCCTACGCCTGGCATTATCTCTTCAGTTTACGATTATTGAACCAGAGCGGTACGCGGAACACCAAGTTGATCAACAGCACGACGAACACGAGTACGGCGGCCGATTTGTCGGCGATCTCCCGGGCATCCTCGACGATCGCCTCCGATTGGACGTACCAAAGATGAACGGCCAAGGTTTCTCCGGGGGAGAACAGATTGAAGTCCCACATTTCCCCCGAAGTACTGAGTCCTGCCGTCAAAATGATGACGGCCGACTCCCCGAATGCGCGGCCTGCCACCAGACAGATTCCGGTGACGATCGCCTGCATCGCCACAGGGATCACGACCGTACGGATCGCTTGATAATGGGTGGTACCCAGCGCGTAAGCCGCATTTCTGAGATCGTTTGGCACGGCGCGAACCGCCTCTTCCGTTACCCGAGCCAGCATGGGCAGGTTGAGGAATGCCAGGCTAACCGCCCCGCCAAGGATCGTGAGGCCGATCCCGAAATATTCCGCGAAAATCGCCAAGCCCAGCATGCCGAAGACAATCGAAGGCACGGAGGACAACGATTCCACGCAAATGCGCAGCACTTCTGTAAACCGATTGTTCGGTGCGTATTCCGCCATATAAATGCCCGCGCCGATGCCAATTGGAATCGAGATCACCAGCGAGAGGAAGAGGACGTAAAAGGAGTTGAACAGCATCGGACCGATGCCGCCGCCGGCATCGATCTCCTCCGGCAGCTTGAACAGAAACCCCCAGGAAATTTGCGGCAGCCCTTTGCTCAGGATCGTAAACAGCAGCCAAGCAATCAACAGCAAGATCAGCGCTCCCAATCCATAAAAGACACCGGTGGCAGCGCGGTCCCACAGCAAGGAACGGCTAAATTTTCGGGATCGTTGAAACCCGTTCATTGGCTACACCTCTCTCTTTCGTCCGACGTAGCGGATGAGCAAAATCAGGGCGAAGGAAATGAGCAGCAGCAAAAACGCCATCATATGCAAGCTGTAATTCCAAGTAGATTCGAACTCTACGTTGGAGATTTGCATGACGATATTACTCGTCAACACCGAGGCGGGCGCAAACAGCGACTTTGCCAGCTGAGGCGTATTCCCGATGACCATCACCACAGCCATGGTCTCGCCGATGGCGCGGGTCATCCCTAAAATGATAGCGGCAACGATACCCCGTCCGGCCGCCGGCAGCACGGCTTTAAAGATGGTCTGCAACCGAGTCGAGCCCAAGGCGTAGGAAGCGTCGCGATACTTCTTCGGTACGGCCGAGATCGCATCGTCGCTGATACGGCTGATCGTTGGCAGTATCATGATCGTCAGAACCAGTGCGGCAGCCAGAAGCCCGTCGCCCAAACCCTCGCCGCTCAGTTCGCGGAGGAATGGAAGCAGCACCGTCAACCCGAGATACCCGTAAACAATCGAGGGGATGCCGACCAGCAGGTCCAGCAGCGGACGGATGATTTTTTTGAGCCAATTTGGGGCAATTTCTGCGATCAGGATCGCCATCCCTACGGAAATCGGAACCGCGATGATCATGGTCAACGCAGTTAAGGACAACGTGTTAATGATAAACAATGCAGCGCCGAACCGATCCTCCTCCGGCGTCCAATTGAAGGAGAAGAAGAATTCTGCAAACGAAACCTCCCCGAAGGTCAGAATCGCGGTCCTGCCGATAAAGAAAACGACCATTGCCAGTACGAGGCATAAGGCCAAAATGCTGAACAGAAAGTAATTCTTGAATAGCCGGTCCATCAGCCGTGCCCGTTTATTCCCGGCCGTTAGGCCATGCGGGTCACGCTGGGGTTTGGATGCCGCTCCGGCGTGCGATGCGGTATGTTGAGCAGGTAGATTCACCCTGGTTCCTCCCATGCGTAAGACCAGCCCCGTAGGTGATGGGGCTGGCCGGGTTAATGCAAGCTTCTGCTTATTTCATTGCCGAAATCGGAATGAATTTCAATTTTTTCAGGGAACCTTCTTGGAACTTCTTGCTTTGTACGTATTCGATAAATGCTTTTGTCGCGCCGGTTGGTTGACCCTTCGTCATGTAATAACCGTACGACCAAATTTTATATTTGCCGTTGATGACATTCTCCACCGAAGCTTCAACTCCGTTGTGCTTCACGGCTTTAATGTCTTTCCCGCTGATATACGTTAAATCGATGTAGCCGATCGAATTCGGCGTCGTGGCTACGGCTGTTTTCATGTCGCCGCTGGAGCCAACTTCCTTGTAGTTCTTTTCTTTTTTCACGATATCCCCGCCGCCGAGCGCTTTGGCTTGGTAGTTAACGCGTGTGCCCGAGCCAAACGAGCGAGTAATAACCACGATATCTTCGTCATCGCCGCCAACCTCTTTCCAGTTGGTGATTTTACCGGCGAAAATGCCCTTCAGTTGCTCGGTCGTCAGACTGTCCACGCTCACGCTCTTATTCACGATCGTAGCAAACGGAATCACTGCGACTTTGTTGGCTACTTGCCCGTCGAACGCCTTAAATCCGGGAACGTCTGTGCTGGCATCCCAGTCGCAAGCGCCGATTTGCGCGATCCCCTTCTTAACCGCTTGAGGTCCGGTTACGGAGCCTTTACCGGAAGCAGCGATCTTCACTTTCGGATGCAGCTTTTGAAACTCCTTGGCGGCTTGCAAAGTCAGAGGCAGCAACGCTGTCGAGCCGTTAACCGTAATTTTGCCCTTAAGGTCATCTTTCGCCCAAGCAGAGCCCGAAATCGTCGTCGACAGCAGTACTGCCGAGGCTACCGCGACCAATGATAATTTTTTCAACCAGTTCATTCAAATAAACCCCTTCCGAATCCCATTATTTTGTCAGCTCTGTCGATTTGCCGCTTTGAACCAAGATTACCTTGCCGTCCTCGATGAGTACGATCGTTCCATTCTTCGCTACGGACCAATCGGAGACGGACGCTTTGGTGCCATACAATTCCGTTTTCGCGCCGGTTGGAGCCACTTCAAACAGATGGCTTCCGTTGGCATTTTCAGCAAGAATGACCAACTTACCGTTAACTACGAGGCTCGATAAGACGTCTGCATCGGCGACCAAGTTACTGATTTTGGTACCGTCTGCCGAAATCAGCTTCAGCACACTGCCGTCCGTCGCCCCGTCGGGATCGGCACTGATATATGCCGCGCTGCCGTCGGAAAGCAGGGAAAGATACAATTTGTTGTCCAGTTCTTTTGTCAATTGCACTGGTTTAGCGTCCTTCTTGCCAAGCTCCAGAGAGTGTACTTGCGTCCCCGCTTTAGAGTAATCGATGGTCAACGATTCCTCCGTGCCTTCTTTATCCGTTTCGGCTTTGCCGGTCACGTTAACGAAATACACCAGCTTCTTCTCGTCCGGAGACACTTGAACCTCGGCTTTGTTCTCCACTTTATCCGCCAGCACTTCCGTCACTTGAGCGGTATCCAGGCTTATGTATGCGATCTTCTCTTGTTTGTCGCCTTGGATGAAATAGATTTTCTTGCCGTCCGCCGACCAGGTCAAATCCGTCTTCACCGTGGTGTCGGAGCCAAGCTTCTTCACGGTACCGTTCCCTGTATTGATCAAGAACAAAGCGCCATTTTCATCCGTAAAGGCCGCTGTGGTAAGGTCAGGCGACAAGGCAGCCCCAGTGAGATTCCCGTTATCGGAAAAGAGTTCAAATTGTCCGTCATTGCCCAATTTGAACAACTGTGCCGTTTCTGCATCGTCCTGGCTAACAATGATACTGCCAGCTGCGTTGAACCATGGGGCGGAGAATTGGCCGCTCAAGCGTCCCGTGCTGCGAACCTCGCCTGTACCCGGGAGCACTTCGCCACCCAGTGCTTGAATCAGCGTGGCAGGTTCTACGTAAAGCGAGCCTTGTACGGATTGCGGAGCAACCGTAAACTGAGCGCTAACTCCATCGACCCGATATGCTTTCGCGCCGGCTTTCAAAGTGACTGCGTGTTGCCCCAGGCTGTCGGTAACGGTCAATTCGGCACCGGATTGCTTAATGGTTGCCCCGAGTCCACCGGCCAAGTCGCGAAGCGAGTACAAGACCGCTTTGTTCACCGACACGGATTTCAACGACACTTTGGTTCCGTCGATGACTACGCTCTGGCTCACTACTTTCAGCTGGCTTACGCTAGATTTGGCTGCGGCCGTCTTGTAGCCGGCTTCAGCTGCTGCGCTTGATGCCATCGCCGTCGTCGCTACGACCGCGGAGGCCAAAATCATCCCCAATACCTTACTCGTCTTCATTCATTTCACCCTTTTATATTGGCATATGTAACTACGATTTGATTGTCGTATACAATTGTTAAATCAATTCTCGTAGATTGTAAGGTTATGTAAAAATGTAAAAAAAATTTCGCCCTCTCCTCCTTTGAAAAATCCATGTATCTCTCGACAAATTTCGCTATAATCTTATTTATGACAACAACTAGAAGAACTGAACCTTTCCGTTACTCTCTGTATCCGCCGATCGAGGCCTCGCTTGAAATCCTATCCATTGATGGGCAACCGCTGCCCTGCAAGCCCGCTCAGATCGATCTAATCGACATCAGTAAATCGGGCTGCCGGGTCCGCACCGAATTGAATCTGCACGCGTCTTCTCACGACTTGCGCATCCTACTGCATGTACGGTTAAGTGACGAGATGCGCACCTTTCCAGGGGAAATTCGCTGGCAGAAGGAGCTTGAGCCCTCAAGCCAACATTACGGATTACGCCTGGAATTGAACCCCGAAGAAAAGGAGAAACTAAACATCGAGTTAAGAGGGATGGCAGCAGCCCGAAGAATCATCGTCAAGTAACAAGCAAAAGCCCCGACCGGTAATATTTGGCGGGGCTTGATTCTCTTCTTGGTTCGCGTTATAATATTTCTTGCTTAGCTTTTGCGGGTGTAGTTCAATGGTAGAACGCCAGCTTCCCAAGCTTGAGGCGAGGGTTCGATTCCCTTCACCCGCTCCATAACCTAGTAACCTCCAGCCCCTTTGATCTCAAAGGGGTTTTTGATTTTTTAATTTAGTTGGACGACGGTCCTGTATCGAGGTACTCTCACGCAACGCTCGAGACTTCACACATCCGCCCTGCTCGTTTGGGCAGCCTAGCTTCGATGAATCCCCTAAGGGGAGCTCGCCCCAATTTAGGACGTAATGAAGTAGAGTGATACCTCGGTCCGGAAGGATCATTAACTGGAAAACCTACACTTCATTTTTCGGTTTTGTCTCTTGGGGACGGTACGAGGTGGAAAATCTACAGCTATTTTTCTTGATTTCTCGTTCGGAGGCTATTTCGGGTAGATTTAACTGTAGGATTTCCAACTCAATTATTCCTTTTGCCTGAAAACAACGAAAATAGATGTAGAAAATCCATCTAGCTCAACCCAAATCGGGAACACGAAACTCCGCTCCTCCGCCCCGCTTGCGCGGGCGGTTTCGCTTCGACGAACCCCTGTTGGGGTTCTCATACCAACCTGGGACGCAACAAAAAAAAGCACCCTTACGGGTGCTCTCTTGTTACGTCCCAGGAGGGATTCGAACCCCCGACCGACGGCTTAGAAGGCCGTTGCTCTATCCAGCTGAGCTACTGGGACACAGGTATGAAAAAAGGATGCGTTAATAATTATAGCGCATCCCTTTTGTTTTTTCAAAGCGCTTTTTGGCAAATTCTTGGCGTGGTCTCAAGTAGGCAACTGCTCCAGCCGGGCGGCAATCTGCTCATTGGCGAGCAGGTTCTGCAAAAACTCCTTACGTTGAGCTTCCGGTTCCGGCCACCCCCGGTCTCCGAACTGGTCTTCCGCCACGTCGGCGAACGCCTGATGCAGGCTATTATCGTACCAGTCGATCTCCAAATCGGCATCGCTGCGAATCATTCGGATGATTTCATACTCATTTCCCGCCTTAGCACGAGCCACGTAAACAAATAGATCGGGGTCGCCCACCGCCCCCGGGTACACCTGAATCACCGCGCAGGGCCGGTCTTGATGCTCGTCCATCCGCCGAAACTCAGCGTCCTTGATATAATACGTCACAGGTGTTGCTCCTTTCGGGTGGAATCCAAAGAAACTACAGCTGAGCCGCAAAACCGGAACGCTCCATTTGCGCCCGGGTCTCTGCCGTACCCAGCCGATAAATCTCACGGTACAACGCGTTCAGGAGGCTGTCGTAGCTGCGGTTCACCTCGCCCTCCGGCGTATCCGGCCAAGGGTACGTAAAAGCCAGAAAGCCGCTTTCCTCCTTCTCCCCCAACTGCTCGAGCATATGGCTTAAGGTGTCCGCCTCCTGGCGGGTTGCTTGGACCTCCCATTCGTACGCCGCGGCTCCAGGATCCTCAAGCAGCGAGCGCCCTTGAACAGAAACGAAAAAAGGCCTCTTTTCCAAGTGAATTCCTCCTTCCTATTGCTTGTATTCACCTCGCGCCTTGCTGCCCTCAAGCCATAGTTTTCCATAATGGACAGACATTTTATGCCCTTGTTCGGCATAATTTGTTAATACTTTTCACCCGGTCGGCAAGCGGGGACTGTAAAGCAATGCGGAGAGGAGATAGCAAAAATGTGCGGAATAACCGGCTTTATCGAATGGAACCGGGACTTGACCAAAGAATCGGATCTGGTATTATCCATGACGTCCTGTCTGGAAAAACGGGGACCCGATGCCCAGGGAACTTGGATTTCCGGTCCGTGTGCTTTCGGACATCGGCGCCTTAGCGTCATGGACCCCGAGAATGGGGCCCAGCCGATGATCATTCATGAAGACGATGCGGTGTTTACGATTGTATATAATGGGGAGATTTATAATGCTCCTGAACTGAAGGCTGAGCTGCAGCGGAGAGGACGTAAGTTTCGTACCAACTGCGATACGGAGGTGTTACTGCAATCGTATATCGAGTGGGGGCCGGATTGCGTGTACCGGCTGAACGGGATCTATGCGTTTGCGATTTGGGACAGCGTTCGGGAGCATGTTTTTTTTGCCCGGGACCGCCTTGGGGTAAAACCGCTATTCTACAGCGAAATTGACGGTACGCTGATCTTCGGTTCCGAGCCGAAGGCGATTTTACGCCATCCAAAGGTGGAGCCTGTCGTTGGGCCCGAAGGTCTTGCCGAAATTTTCGTCATGGGTCCGGCGCGGACGCCCGGCCATGGCGTATACAAGGATTTGATGGAGCTACGTCCTGGCCACGTAATGATCTTCAGCCGCAACGGGCTGCGTAAATATGCCTATTGGAAGCTAGAAGCCGAGCCTCATACGGACAATGTGGAAGAGACCGCGGCTACGATTCGAAAGCTGCTGCAGGATACCATGGATCGCCAGCTCATCTCCGATGTGCCGGTGTGCACCTTGCTGTCCGGCGGTCTGGACTCCAGTGCGTTGACCGCGCTGGCCGTTGATTACTACAAGCGGACCGGCCAAGGGCAAGTGCATACGTATTCGATCGATTACGTCGACAATGACAAGCATTTTCAGGCCCACAGCTACCAGCCTGGCGCGGATGGCCCATGGATTAAGCGCATGGTGGAGGAGTTACAGACCGCCCATCACGCGATCCAATTCGATACCCCCGAGCTGGTCGATGCCCTGCCCGATTCGACGATTGCCCGCGATCTTCCCGGGATGGCCGACGTTGACGCTTCACTGCTGTTGTTTTGCCGGGAAATCAAAAAAGGGGCGACGGTCGCCATCTCGGGTGAAGCCGCGGACGAAGTTTTCGGCGGATACCCCTGGTTTCACCGTGAAGAGCTGCTGAATTCAGGAACGTTCCCATGGTCGGTGGCGACGGGACTGCGCGCCGATTTGTTGTCACCGGAAATCCGCGAATGGATCAAACCGGAACAATACATCGCCGATCGTTACAGCGAAGCGGTAGGGGAGACGCCGAAGCTGGAAGGGGAGACGGGGGAACGGGCCCGGATGCGAGTGATGTCATACCTGAACATCACGCGGTTCATGCCCACACTGCTCGACCGCAAAGACCGCATGAGTATGGCTGCCGGACTGGAGGTTCGCGTTCCTTATTGCGACCATCGACTGGTGCAATACGTCTGGAACATTCCGTGGGAGATCAAAACGACGGGGAATCGGGAAAAAGGCATTCTGCGCAAAGCGCTCGAAGGCATCCTGCCTGAAGACGTGTTGTATCGCAAAAAAAGCCCTTACCCCAAAACGCATAATCCGAATTACCTTACCGCGGTGCGCGATCAGATGCTGAAAATTCTCGACGATCCCACCTCGCCGATCCTGCCGCTGATCGATGCGGACAAAATCCGCGCTATCGCCGCATCCAAGGAATCGTCCTCCAACCTGCCGTGGTTCGGCCAGCTGATGAGCGGCCCGCAATTGTTCGCTTATTTGTCGCAGGTGAACTTCTGGCTAAACAAGTACAACGTGAAAATTCGTTAAGAAAAAGCACAAAAAAGCAAGCCGGGATCCCACAGGGGACCTGGCTTGCTTTTTTTCTGCCGCTAACTGGAAAACCTAATGTTCATTTTACCGATTCTAGCGCCTCGACGCAAATTAACGGTATTTCCTGGCGTTAATTTCGGGCGACTAGGCCTTTTTGGGCCTTTGGGGCAAAATGAACCGTAGACCTACTTCCCTGCGGCTGCCCCGCTCAGCTTCTCCGACAACGCTCGCAATGCAGCGCCCCGATGGCTGACAGCCTGCTTCTCCTCCAGCGTCAGCTCGGCGAACGTCTTGTCGTAGGCCGGCAGATAAAACAGCGGGTCATAACCAAACCCGCCGCCGCCCGCTGGGTCGGAAGTGATCCAGCCTTGGGCTTCGCCGGAGGCTTCGATAAACTGCCCATTAGCCGGATCATACAAAGCCAGGTGGCAGACAAAACGCGCCGTGCTCAACAGCGGCTGTTCCGTATCTTCGCCAAGCCGCCGCTTCTCCAGCTCGGCAAGCAACTTCTCGTTGTTGTCCTCGTCGCTGGCGCCTTCCCCGGCATATCTTGCCGAGTAAACGCCCGGCGCGCCGTCCAACTGGTCGACGCAGAGCCCCGAATCGTCGGCCAGCACGGGCCGGCCAAGCGCGTCGCCGACCATTTTGGCCTTCTTACGGGCATTCTCCGCGAACGTTGTTCCATCTTCCTCAACTTCCGGTGCCTCCGGATAATCGGCCAAGCTCTGGACCTCTTTGCCTAACGGAGCCAACGCATGGGCGAACTCCTTCACTTTCCCGGCATTGCGGGTCGCAACGATAACCACCGGTCCTTCGATCATGCTTACACCGCCGATCCGGACTGCCTGCTGCTGATCTGCAGCGCAATGGGTCCGAGCGCTTCACGCTGCAGCTCGATCATCTCCCGGATCCCTTTCTCAGCTATCGCCAGCAAGCCATCCAATTCCGAACGGGAGAACGGATTCTCCTCACCGGTTCCTTGTATCTCAACGAATTGGCCTCGCCCGGTCATGACAACGTTCATATCCACCTTGGCTTTGGAATCCTCTTCATAGTTGAGGTCCAGCAATGTATCTTCTCCGACGATACCCACACTGACGGATGCCAGAAAATCGGTGATCGGAAACTTCGGCAGCGCATGCTTCTGAGCAATCTTGTGCATCGCCAGCGCCATCGCCACGAAGGCTCCGGTAATCGACGTGGTCCGCGTTCCCCCGTCCGCCTGTAGCACGTCGCAGTCGATCGTGACTGAGCGTTCGCCCAACGCCTGCAGATCAACGACCGAACGCAGCGAGCGTCCGATCAGACGCTGGATTTCCATCGTCCGGCCGCTCAGCTTGCCGCGGGCGGATTCCCGTTGGTTACGCGTTTGGGTCGCACGGGGCAGCATCGAATACTCGGCCGTTACCCAACCCTTGCCTTGGCCTTTCATAAACATCGGGACCTTCTCCTCGACGGTTGCGGTACACATCACTTTGGTATCGCCTACCTCAATGTAAACGGAACCCTCCGCGTATTTATTAATATTCACGGTTAAATTCATCGGCCGGCGATCATTCGCCTGGCGTCCGTTGCTTCTCATCATTACTGCCTCCTACGTTTTCTTGCTGTCTGTTTGCTTTCCCTATTCTACCAAAGTGTGGTCATAAAAGCACCTTTCCATTCGGCCAAAAAAAGAACCCTGCACCTCGCAGGGTTCCCTTTTATCGGCGGTTTAGCATACCGTTAATGAGCACGGTCTACAGCGGAATTTCGTTAATTGTCTCCGGCCGCATCACCGGTTCGCTGTAGGTCTGGTTGTCCAGGCCAACAACTTCCTTTTGCCCGTTTAGCCAAATGCGTACCTTGCTGTCATCCTTGTTTTCGGTCACCGTGAGCACCAGCGATTGCAGCATTTGCGCCGGCAGCTTCTCCCCGGCTTCGAACATGTCGTCCGTCAGCGCGACGGTAACGACGCCGTCTTTCGAAACCTCGACGCTGTCGAGCTTCGTATTGTCCGTCACAACCCGCTCCAGGCCGTCGCCCTGTTGCGGCCCCTTTAGCAGCTCGCCCAGCGCCGATTTGACGGAATCGCCATCAGCCGGAACAAATCGGGTCACCGGGACGAAATATTGGACGCCATCCGGCGTGGCCGCCGAGAAGTACACGATCACCGGGCTCAGTTGAGACAGGCCGGATTCCCCTTTCAATTCGAGGTTGATGCCGAAGTTGCGGCTGAGCGGACGATCCAGCGGCGTGCCGTTCACCGGCATCTCATTCAGCTTTTCTCCTTCAACCCATAGCTGAACCTTCTCCACGTCCGGCGTTCCGGTTAGCGTCCAAGTCAATGCCTCAAGGATTTTGCGCTCGTCCGCTGCTTCGTAGCCGGCAAACGCCTTGTTGAATTCGACGACGGCCAGCTTTTCGTCCTTTTTGACGGTGACCGCCTTGACCTCGCTGCCCGCCGGAAGGATCCCGCTAAATCCCGCCGGTAGCAGGCCCGCATACTTGCCGTTCTTCACGAGCATCTCCAGCATCCGATTTAACTTCAGCGAAGCTTCGCCCTCGGGCAGGTGCAAGGCAACCGGTGCCAGCTTGCCATGCTCGTTCACCAAATAAACCGTGGAGAGTGCTTCCTCTTGGCTAAAGCTTGTCTGTTCAACAGCGTCAAGTCCCTTCAGCATCTGGGTTTCCATATCTGTGGGCGGAGGATCAATTTGGGCAGAGCTCCCCCCAAACAACCCGCAACCCGACAGCAATAACGGAAGCGAGATTACCCCGACGGCAGCCGTATTTCGTATTCGACGGTTCCAATTCATTTTGCTCGTGCCTCCCTGAGTTTTTCATTTGGCTAAGGTTTGTATTACTATATATACGAGACCTGTCCCGAAAAATAACTATATTTTTCCGGGATCTGGACAAACTGCTTCATATCTTGTCATCCAATTCAACCACGAGGAGTAGAGTGTATGGGGATGGAACAACCGAAAGCCAAAACGCCTTACAGCCTGAACAGTAAGAAGGTCGCCGACGCCACCAAGGCATGGTTGCAGAAGCGCGGCGTCACCACGGAGCAAATCGCCGAACTTGTTCTGTTTTTGCAGCAAAAATACTACCCGAACCTGACGATGGAAGAGTGCATACATAACGTGGAGCAAGTGCTGACCAAACGCGAGGTGCAAAATGCGGTATTAACCGGCATTCAGCTTGATATTTTGGCGGAGCAGGGGATGTTGATCCCCGAGCTTCAGGACATGATCGCCAATGATGAAGGTTTGTACGGGGTTGACGAAATTTTGGCCTTCTCTATCGTTAACGTATACGGCAGCATCGGCTTTACCAACTACGGCTATGTCGACAAGCTCAAGCCGGGCATCTTGGAACAGCTTAACGATAAGTCTCTGGGACCGTGCAACACGTTTCTGGACGATATCGTCGGTGCGATCGCTGCCTCAGCCAGCAGCCGGATCGCCCACCGCAAGCAAGCGGAGCGGGAAAAAGAACGCGGCGAGGAGTCACTGGATTCAGAGCGGTGATCCGCACGCGGGGAATAAAGGAGGGCGGCATTCGATGCCGCCCTCCTTTTGGATTCACTATACCGGCGCAAACCGGATGACCTCGTTATCACGATCTCCAAACGATTGCTCTTCAGCTCGCCCTTGCCGAACCAGCTCCACCAGATGCGCCAGCGTCTCCGACATCGCGAATCGCATTTGGTGAATACCGAGCTCTGTGCCAAACAAGGTAGAACAAACATCGAAGGCCGTCTGCGGCCGCTCCCGCAGCAAACCTTCGATGCGCAGAAGCCGCTCTTCATGGTGCTCAAGCAACAATCGGATTCGCTCCGCGAAATAATCGAACGGGTTGCGGTGTCCCGGATAAGCGGTCACGACCTCATAAGCGCTCAGTTTCACGAGTGAATCCAGGAACGACTGCAGCGGCTGTGGATCGCTGCCGGGCAGGAAGCTGACGTTGGGGGAGATTTGCGGCAGCACCGCATCCCCACAGAACATCAGCTTATGCCCGGCATCGTAAAACGACAGATGCCCCGGGGCATGTCCGGCCGTTTCAATCGGCAGCCAGGCTCGTCCACCCATCCAGATCGGTTCTCCCTCACGGAGGAACGTCACCTCAGGAGCCGGAGTCACCTGGGCAATAAAACCGTTCAAATGCCCGGGCAGCTGACCGCACCACGATTCCGGCATCCCGTGTCGCCGGAACAATTCGGGGAGTGCCTCGTGCATTCGGCTGTCTTTGCCCCACATTAACCGCGTCTCCTCATAAGCCCGCGGGGACATATGGATAACCGCCCCGGTAACCTCCTGCAAATATCCCGCCAAACCGTAATGGTCGGGATGATGATGGGTTAGGACGATCTGGGTGATGTCGCGGGGCGTGATTCCGAGCTCCTGCCAGGCGGCCCGCCATTCGCCTATCGTTTCGTCCGTCCGCGGCCCCGGGTCAATGATCGTAATCCCCTCTTCCCCTCGCAGCACGTAACTGTTCACCCGTCGAAGGGGAGGGGCCATGGAAATGGGAACGCGGGCGACGACCTCCCGCTCCCAAAGCTGAATTTCCGGCAGTAACGTCATTGGCGCACCCCCACTAGGATCATGCGCCGTGACGTTTCCGGATCGTAGATCTCTTCGTCATAATTTCCATGAACGTTCTGCAAGTCCAATCCAGCCTCCCTCAGCATACGCCGAAAATCATCCAACCCGTATAGCTTAATCCGCTCTATGTAATGTCTCGGTTCCCCGCCGGGGGAGGTAATGACGATATCCTTGATGACATACCTGTCTTCAATCCGACGCCGTTCCACGATCCGCTGTCCCTCATCCTCCCGTTCCGAATGCGGAACAAGATGGGTCGTTGTATAAGCGGGATTCAGGAAATCGAGCAGAAAGCGTCCGCCCGGCTTCAGCACGCGTGCAGCCTCTCGCAACACCTTGATCTGCTCTACGTCTTCCCTAAAGTATCCGAACGAAGTAAACAAGTTCACCACCGCGTCAAACTCTCCGTGTTCCAGCGGCAAACGGCGCATGTCGGCCTGGTGCCAAGTCACCTGGTCCCGGGTGTCGAAGCGTTTCGCCTCACGTAACAGCACCTCAGACAGATCCACGCCGGTGACCCTGTATCCGGCTTCGGCCAACGCTAACGAATGGCGTCCCATGCCGCAGCATAAATCCAGCACCTTCGCCCCGGGCGCCAGACGCAGCCAACCGATCATCCTCTCCACTTCCTGTTTGGCCCCCTGCGCATCGCGGTGTTTGTACACCAGCAGATAGTCATCACCGAAACTTAGCTCATACCAATCCGTCATTTACCCCTGCCTCCAAACCATCCATTCCGATCGGATACGTCACGAACCGTTTTATCCTCATTGTACCGCCAGACTCCTGGAAACACAAAGCCGTTAGGGGAGCGTGTCGGCAATACAAAAAACCGCCGAAGCATTGTGCTCCGGCGGTACCACGCGAGCTCCGACGCCTTCTTACTCGGCAGCGGCTGCATCCGTTAATGTATTGGTGATTTTCGCCTTGCCCCGCACATCCTCCAGCCACGTACCAGACAAACTGGATACTTGTTGGGAGACGAGACCTTTACGGATCTCTTCCTTCTTCTCCTCTAGAGTCGCCGTGTGAGCTTCCTTCTTGTCGGTCACTTTGATGACTTGGTAACCTTCGGTCGTCTTCACAGGCTCGCTGACTTCCCCTTTCGCCAGCTTAAAGGCTGCCGTTTCCACCGCTTCTTCCTTCTCGCCGCGAGCAAAGAAATTGGTGTCGCCACCTTGCTCTTTCGTTGCCGTGTCAAGCGATTGGCTCTTGGCCAGCTCCGCGAAGTCTGCGCCTTCATTCAACTGCTTCACGATATCCTTCGCTTCTTGCTCGGTAGCTACCAAAATAACTGAGGCCCGAACCTGCTCCGGCGTATTGAAGGACTCCTTGTAGGTTTCAAACGTTTCCTTGATTTGATCGTCGGTTACCTTGATTTGCGGTTCCAGCAGCTTGGTCATCTTGAGTTCCATAACAACCTGCTTGCGCAAGTCATCCAAGCTCATGCCGTACTGCACCAAAGCTTGATTCAAGGCATCCTCCGAGCCGAACTGGGTTTTGTAGCTTTCGATTTCGGCGTCGATATCGGCGTCCGTGACCGTAATATTCTTCTTGGCAGCCTCTTGGTTCACGAGCTCCTGGTTAATGAGGTTCGTTAGGGCTTGTTCCCCGCCGCTGGCAGCCAATTCGTCATAAAGTCGATCCTTCGTAATTTCCACCCCGTTGACCGTAGCCACGGCCTCCGCTTTGGTTGAGGCAAACGGTGGTTTTATAAGCACAACGATCAGCAAAACGGCTAAGATCAGCGACACGATCGGCCATACCTTGCTGCCGGATTTGGATGTTTGGACCGCTGCGGCCTCAGGCTCCCCGTATTGGGAGACCATCACCGGCGTCGAATCCTCGTCGGCTTCGGCGATAAAATCCGCATCGTCTGCCGGATCGTATTCCGCTTCCTTCGGCTCGTCCGCTGCGACGTCCGCCGGTTCAGCTTGTCCATCCGGTGTCTGCGTCTCCTCCTCAGCGGCTCCGGCTTCGCCCCCGGTTACCTCCAGCTCTTTTTTGTCCTTTTCGTCCATATGTCTTTGCGACTCCCTTCTTCTGAAGCATTCTTTTTTATTCAGCGTACTTTCTTGACTTTACCAGAAATTATCCGGCCTTACCTTAAATATTCCTAAAAAAAGCTTGGCTGTTTTTAAGAAGAATTTAAGGTAGCTCCAGAAACCTTGGCGATCAGCGTGAACCCCGTCATTCGTGTTCTCGGCAAAAAAGGTGTAGAATATACGGGTAAAACTAGTTCGGGAGGAACGAATCGACGATGGATTATCAAGCATACTTTTCTACGAACCGCGAACAACATTTGAAAGAACTTGGCGACTTGCTTCGGATTCCCAGCATCTCCGCTTTGTCCGAACACAAAGGCGATGTGCTGAAGGCGGCCGAATGGATCGCCGAGGCGCTGCGCCAGGCCGGCATGGAAGCGGTGGAGGTCCATCCAACCGCCGGACACCCCGTCGTTTATGCAGAGCATTTGCATGCTCCGGGCAAGCCGACCGTTTTGGTGTACGGACACTATGACGTCCAGCCGGTGGACCCGCTGAATCTGTGGGAAACGCCGCCTTTCGAGCCGTCTATCCGGAACGGCAAGCTTTACGCTCGCGGGGCGACAGACGATAAAGGCCAAGTGTTTATGCATATCAAGGCGGTAGAAGCCATTTTGAAACAGGAGAAAGAGCTTCCAATCAACATCAAATTCTGTATCGAGGGGGAAGAGGAAGTCACGAGTCCAAACCTGCCCTCCTTCCTGGAAAACAATCAGGAGAAGCTGGCCGCCGACGTAATCCTGATCTCCGATACGGCCCTGATGGCACCGGGCAAACCGGCCATCTGCATCGGTCTTCGCGGCTTATGTGCGATGGAGGTCTCGGTGTTCACCGCGAATACCGATCTGCACTCCGGGACGTTTGGCGGCGGTGTGCCTAACGCACTGCACGCACTCGTGGCGTTGCTCGCCTCCCTTCACGATGATCAGGGCCGGGTAACGGTCGAGGGCTTCTACGAAGGCGTTCACGAACTGTCCGCGCTGGAACGCGAAGAATTCGTCAAGCAGCAATTTGACGAAGAGAAGCTGAAGAGCGACCTCGGCTTGAACGAGCTTTACGGCGAAACAGGTTACTCTTTCGTCGAACGGACGGGTGCCCGGCCGACGCTGGAACTCAACGGGGTCTACGGCGGATTTCAAGGAGAAGGGACCAAGACGGTCTTGCCGAAGGAAGCCCACGCCAAAATCACCTGCCGCCTCGTCGACGACCAGGATCCGCAGGCCACGATTGACCGCATTGAGCGTCATCTGAACAAACACCTGCAGTCGGGAGCGACCCTGAAGGTTAGAGCAACCGAGAAAGCCCGAGCCTTTACGTGCAATCCGGAAGATCCGATGCTGCAAAAAGCGGCCGATGCCTACGAATCCGTTTACGGCACGCGGGCGCTGTTCACCAAGGACGGCGGTTCGATTCCGATTGTCGAGACCTTGTCCCGCGTCCTTTCGGCTCCGGCTGTAATGATGGGCTTTGGGCTGCCGGACGAGAACCTGCACGCGCCTAACGAGCATTTCAACCTGGAGAACTTCGACAAAGGGCTGCTCACGATCGTTCATTATTTGAAATCGCTGTAAGGCATTGGACATCAAAAACCTCCGGCACCCTACTAAGGGAGCTCGGAGGTTTTCGTTTTTTCGCCATCATTGGTTGATACGAATTAATCTGAGGATTCGAATTAACGCAAGCCGTTCATGCCTTTTCCTCAAAACCACTCTCTCCAGCATTATATTAATCCCCCATATGTATAAACCAAGACTGATTAGAAATGGAGCTAAACCATGCAGCATTAAGGCTAGCCCATCCCATTGTGCCTGACGGCTCCAAAAATCCATTGCATCTCTAAATATCGATTCGTAAACCGTGTTTTGTTTGAGTTCGTCCGGGTATTGTTCGAGCATATGGGCTAATGAAGCATTTTGCTTCTCCAAAACTAAATTATATCGAAATCCGACATACTCCCCGACTAAAGGAAATAGCATTAACCCAATGATCGCAATAGGTTTCCAATTCGCTTGGGTCCAGGCCTGTTGTTCTGTTTCCAATAAAGCGATCAATTGTTCGAGCTTATCGTTACGGTCCATATTCTTATGACCGAGGTAAGCCTTGATCCGATCATAACGATAGGCATCGAGAGCCGCCCGGTAACGAAACATAGACCATCCCGACTTCCATGTATTGCAATATGCACGGTAACGGGCATCTCGCTTCATAAACTTGCTCATTCGGGCAACCGTGAACAAGAGAAACAGGAAAGCAATCAGCAGAGAAACGCTTAAATAGGTAAACGAAAGCGGGTAGTTACTCATCTTCATGACAAAATAGAGATATCCCAGATATCCTTGGACACCGAAGCTAATTGACAGCCAGAAATGGACCTGAGACCGGCTTTGTTTGATCACTGCATTATAGAAAGATAATTTATGGTATTCCGTATTCAGATCTTCCACAACTCTGTTCTTCATTCCGATTCCTTTCATTGAAAACGGGATAAACAAGTAGATATTCGCCTGAAAATACAAAAAAACCTCCTCTCTCCCCCCTTACGGGATGAAAAAGAAGGCTTGCGGCTTTCTACGCACGCGTAGTCTACCGTCAGATTTTCAGCTCCCCAAGCTTGATCAGCTCGACAACCGCCTGCGCGCGACCTTTGACATTCAACTTTTGCATGACGTTAGAAATGTGGTTACGGACGGTTTTCTCACTGATGAATAGTTGCCCGGCAATGTCGCGCGTCGTTTTATCCTGCACGAGAAGTTCAAAGACCTCCCGTTCACGATGAGTTAACAGAAATTTGCTGTTACGATCGCTGCTCTTCAAAATGCGTCACCCCTCCTTGCTCGGGTTTTGTGGTTTTAACAAGGTTCAGGGATACAGTCAACACATCTTATGAAAGAACAGGGGCAATGGTGCGGTGCCATTTAGAAATGGGCGGTCTGTTATTTAAAGGCCATCGCGGCATGAACCGCTTTCAGCCAGCCTTGATAGAGGACTTCCCGAGTAGGCTGCGACATGGCCGGTTCAAACCGGCGATCCAGCCTTTTGCACTGCGAAATTTCATCCAGATGACTCCAGTAGCCTACCGCCAGCCCCGCTAAAAAGGCCGCCCCCAACGCCGTCGTTTCGCCAATCGCCGGACGTTCTACAGGAACCCCGAGAATATCGCTTTGGAACTGCATCAGGAATCCGTTCGAGACGGCCCCTCCGTCCACCTGCATGGACTGTACGGCATGCCCGGAGTCCTGCTCCATCGCGCTAAGGACATCTCTAGTCTGGTAAGCTAACGCCTCAAGCGTCGCCCGAATGAAGTGCTCCTTCTTTGTTCCTCGCGTCAGGCCAAATACGGCCCCGCGTACATCGCTGTCCCAGTAAGGGCTGCCGAGGCCAACGAATGCGGGAACAACATAGACGCCTTCCGTCGAGGCGACGCGCGAGGCGTATACCTCACTGTCCTTCGCATCCCGAAATAGACGCAGCCCGTCGCGCAGCCACTGGATCGCCGAACCGGACACAAAAATGCTGCCCTCCAGCGCATATTCCACTTTTCCGTTTAATCCCCAAGCCAACGAGGTGATCAACCCATGCTCGGATACGACGGGGGTACTCCCCGTATTCATGAGCATGAAGCAACCGGTTCCGTAGGTCGTCTTGACCATTCCCGGTTGGAAGCAAGCCTGCCCGAACAACGCGGCTTGCTGGTCCCCCGCCGCTCCTGCGATCGGTACCTCTTCCCCGAAGAAATGATAGGGAATGGTCGTACCGTACACCTCGGAGGAGGACTTGACTTCAGGCAGCATCGCCTTCGGTACATCGAGCAGCGCCAGCAACTCGTCATCCCAGGTCAGCTCGTGGATGTTGTACATTAGCGTCCGGGATGCGTTGGAGTAATCCGTCACATGCAGGCGTCCGCCGGACAGCTTCCAGATCAACCACGTATCGATAGTGCCGAACAGCAATTCTCCGTTTGCCGCCCGTTCCCGTGAGCCTTCGACATGGTCGAGGATCCACTTGACCTTGGTGCCAGAAAAATACGGGTCGAGCAGCAGGCCGGTCTTTGCCCGGAACAGGGCGTCATGTCCCGCTTCGCGCAGTTCCTCACAGATGGAGGCCGTCTGCCGGGATTGCCAGACAATCGCCGGATAAATCGGGTTGCCGCTCTCTTTCTCCCAAACGACCGTGGTCTCCCGCTGGTTCGTAATGCCAATACCGGCGATTAGCCTCGGCTTGATGCCGGATTCCGATAGGCAGGAGGCGATGACCGATAGGATAGATCCCCAGATTTCGTTCGGATTTTGCTCTACCCAGCCAGGTTCGGGAAAATACTGCGGAAACTCCCGCTGCGCCGAGTAGACGATGTCCCCCTGCCGGTTGAACAGGATTGCCCGCGAACTTGTCGTGCCTTGATCCAAGGCCAAGATATACTTCTCCATCGATCTCCCCCGTTTCAGTTGGTGAAGTAACGCTTACATTTCTACTCCTATCATAACCCGACAAGCCTCGGGTGCGCTATCAGCTTCCCAATAAAGGAACGGAATGAAACAAAGAACCACGGGGATACCCCGTGGTTCTTTCCCAACCGCCAACCTTACGGCTTGTAACTCTTGGAGAGCTTCTCCAGAATCGTGATCATCATTTCCAATTCCTGCTGGCTTAGCACGGATAAATGCGTTTTCAACACTTCCCGCGACTTCTTCCGAGCTTCCCCAAGCACCTCTGCCCCGCGCTCAGTCACCGACAGCAGCACAGCCCTCCGGTCCTGCTCGTCGTGCCGCCGCTCCACGTAACCGCTTTGGACAAGCCGGTCGATCATCACCGTGATCGCGCTGGGCTTAACCTCAAGCTTGTCCGCCAAATAGCTGACATTACACGTTTTCTTCCGAGCAATCAGCGTCAACATATGAAATTGCGGGCCGGTCAGGCCAAGCTCATGGTGATGCATTAATTCGGTTTTCATTTTGCGAAACGAATTGGACCACACCGAATCGATCCGATCTATGTAATTGTCGAGATCAAAGGACAACCAAACCATTCCTCTCTCCGGAAAATAACCCTATTTTTTAGTTTATTATGCAACCCCCGAAAATACAAGGAATCTGTCGTCATTTGACGGGTTACCCTACTTGAAAAAGCTCTAGAATTCCTTTATGATGAAACCGTAAATAGAAATAATTTTCACGATTAAGGCATGGTAAATAAAAATAATTTTCGCGATGAACGAATTCCATTGCCGCACTTCCTTAAGGGAGGATCCAAACTATGACACCCATATTGCATGCCGTATCCAGCCATCTGGAGACGTTGTCGGCTCAGGAGCGCAAGCTCGGCGAATACATTTTGGAAGCGCCTGCCTCCGTCGTTCACCAGGGGATCACGGAGCTGGCGAACGCGTGTGGAATCAGCCCTTCAACGGTGACCAGGTTCTGCAAAACCTTTCACTTTAAAGGATTCCCCGATTTCAAAATGAAGCTGGCCTCTGAGCTGGCCCATAAGCCCGCGGAGAACCACTACCAAGACATCATCGCCGGCAACGACCTGCAAAAAATCGTCGAAGCGATGGAAGCCAATCACGTGGCCTCCATTACCGACACCACTCGGCTGCTGGATATGAATCAGCTTTCCCGCGCCGTAGAGGCGTTATGCCACGCGAAACGCATCGATCTGTACGGCGTCGCAACCTCCTCCATCGTCGCCCAGGACTTCTATCAGAAGCTGGTTCGAATCGGTAAGAACTGCACGGCTTTCGCCGATTCGCATATGCAGATTACCTCGGCTTCCTCGCTAAGCGAAGGAGACGTGGCGCTGGCGATCTCGTATTCGGGGGAAACGCCGGAAACCATCGACGCCCTTCGATGCGCCAAGGACAGCGGCGCGACTACGCTGTCACTCACGCAGTACAGCAACAACTCTCTCGCTTCGCTGGCGGATACCTCTTTATTCTCGTCATCGCTGGAGGAAGGCATGCGCCGAGGGGATATGGCCTCACGGATCGCACAGCTGCATGTCATCGATATTTTGTTTACAGGCATGGTCAGCCTCGAGTTTCAAGACTTCATTCCGAAGCTGGAAACCTCGTACCAGAATGTTCAAATTTACCGTAAAATCCAAGGAGGGCAACACTAATGTTGAATATTATCAAAACAAACAGCGAACAGCAGTTCAATGAAACCGGGGCAGGCATCATCGCCAGTCTCTTGCAATCCAACCCCCGGGCGATCCTAGGCCTTGCTACGGGCAGTACGCCGGTCGGGGTGTACGAGAAGCTGATAGAGCTTTATAAGGAAGGCAGCGTGAGCTTCAAACAAGCCAGCAGCTATAATTTGGATGAATATATCGGATTGCCGGCGGGCCATCCGGAGAGCTATCGTCGCTTCATGGACGAGAAGCTGTTTAACCATATCGATATTTTGTCCGAAAATACGCATGTGCCATCCGGTGCTGCAGCGGACCCCGAGCAAGCTGCCAAAGATTATACGAAGCTGCTGGACGAAGTTGGCCAAATCGATTTGCAGTTGCTAGGACTCGGCCATAATGGGCATATCGGCTTCAATGAGCCGGGCGAAGAACTTACAGGGCCGCCGCATGTCGTGAAGCTGGAAGAACGCACGCGCCTCGCGAATGCACGCTTCTTCTCATCCATCGATGAGGTGCCAACGCATGCGTTGACGATGGGGATCGGCTCGATCCTTCAGGCCAAGCAAATCCTGTTGATGGCCAAAGGCGAAGACAAGGCGGAGGTTATCGCTAAAGCGTTGAAAGGTCCGATCACGACCCAATGTCCGGCGTCGCTGCTGCAAACCCACTCCAACGTCGTTGTGGTCGTCGACCAAGCCGCAGGGAGATATCTGTAATGAGCGGAAACGATCGAACTTTCAACCTCGTTCACGCCGAAGTCGTAACCCCGCGTGGAACGTTCCGGGACGGCGCCGTTGCGGTTGAAGATGGCGTAATTACTTACGTCGGCACGACCGCCGGATTGCCAAACCCTGCCGAGGCCGAGACCATCGATGCGGGAGGCAGCTACGTGCTGCCCGGCTTTATCGATGTGCATGTGCATGGCGGAATGCTGGAGGATTTCTCGAAACCCAGCAAGCAAGGTCTCGATGCCATCACTAAGCTCCATTGCAGCCAGGGTACCACCTCGATGCTGGCTACCACGATGACTCTCCCCAAAGCGATGATCGACAACGTGCTGGCGGAAGTCCATCAATATATCACCGGGGGGATGCCTTATGCCCAATTGGTTGGCGTCCACTTGGAAGGACCGTTCATCAGTCCGAAATGGCCGGGGGCGCAAAATCCCGAGCACATTGTCCCGCCTAACCGGGAATGGGTTGAGGCCTGGGACCAGCAATATCCGGGATTGATCAAGCAGGTGACGTTCGCGCCCGAACGAGAAGGGGCTCATGAGCTGATTCGCTATTTGCGGAAGCAGGGAATCGTCGCCGCGGCAGGCCATACCGATGCCACCTACGAGGAAATCATGGCCGCTTACGAAGTGGGCCTAAACCACTCCGTTCATATGTTTAACGCCATGACCCCGTTGCATCATCGTAAACCGGGCACTGCGGGCGCGATCCTTAGCACGCCTGGAATCAGCGCAGAAATTATCGCCGACGGCATCCACGTTCATCATGCGGCGATCCGGCTGCTGGCCAGCGTAAAAACCGGCGGCAACCTGATTCTCATCACCGACGCGATGTCGGCAGCGGGGCTTGGCAACGGGGATTACATGCTGGGCGATTTGCCGGTTGTCGTCAAGGATAATGTCTGCACATTGCGTGATAGCGAGGGGACGTTGGCTGGAAGTACGTTGACAATGATCCGAGGCTTCCGTCATCTCGTACGTGAGGTTGGATTATCGGTGGAGCGTGCGTCGGAAGCCGCCAGCGGCAATCCAGCGAAGCTGATTCGCATCGACCACCTAACCGGTTCAGTGGAAACCGGTAAGCAAGCCGACTTGCTGCTGGTTGACCGGGATTTGGATTTGCAGCGGGTTTGGGTCAAAGGGCGTTCTTTCCGCGAGAACGAATAAGGCGACACCTCCATTCAAAAGATAAAGCGCGAGCAGCAGGGATAAGTGAACCTCCCGCTTCTCGCGCTTTTTGTGATTCGTGTGGGCTGCTATTAGCGGGTCGTTCCGCCGGTGAAGCCAGCATTCGTCCCTCGTGCACCAGTACCGGTAGTCCCCATATTGCTTGTCCCGTTGCCCATGCCGGCGTTAGGACCTGTCGGCGCATAGCCGTTCGGGCCGGTCATTGTTCCTGTGCGTCCGGGAAAGACGCGATTGATCATCGTTTCGAAATCGCTAATGAAATTGTTCAGCGTTCCGCCGCCTCGGGATTGCGTCCCGTAATCTCCAATGCGGGAGACAAAGTCGGCGTCTCCGGACACATAGACATTGCGGATGTGCGGTGCCGATTGCTTAATGGCAGCCGTTATCCGGTTCTTTACATCTTGGGATACGTTATCTGTACCGGCACCCAAGGCTCCATTTCCTGTCGTAAAACCGGTAGGGGTGTTGTTCATCGTCCCCCTATTCGTACTGGTTCCATAAGCCGATGTCCCCGTCCCGCGGTTTACGCTGGACATTCCCATGCTGCCCCCAGGATACATCGATCCGAAGCGGTTTCCAGTGGTGCCGGTACCTAGCATGGAGCCGTTCCCACTGCGGTAACCGGTCGTTCCATTGCCTAGCATGGAGCTGTTATCGCTGCGGTTGTCATACCCCGCCCCGAACAAACCGCCCCGTCCAAGATCAAAGAGGCTCCCGGTACCTGTACGGTCAGTGCCGCGTGACAATCCGTTATCCGCTGCACCGCGAGTTCCGTAGTCCGCGCCGTAAGGTCCGCCAACATTGGTCGTCCCGAGACCGATTCCGTTCGGGCGCTGCATGCCGTAAGCGGTGGTGCGTCCTGTCGTATGATTGCCGTGGAGCGTGACGCCGACATAAGCATCACGGTCGGTAACAACGACATGTGCCGTTTGAACATCGCGAAGCTGCGCGACTTTATTGCTCAGCGCGGGGCTATAGCGCAGGGAACGGATGCGCTGATCCTGGCCGTTGCCGGCGCTGCGGGAGAACAGGCGGTTACCCTGGTTCAGGGAATTGACGTCATAGTTACGGTTATTGCCCCGCAAGCTTTGCGTGCGCACATTATTGTTGTCTTTACCGTCACCACAACCTGCCACCAAAGCAACCCCGGCCAGTAATGCTGCGGACAACGATAAGTTAACGACTTTCGCTCCTCGCATGTAGTCATCCTCCATCCGTAATAATTGATGTATGAAACAGGACTTATCATGCGCCAAATCCCGTAGTCGTCATACAGGTAAACATAACCGAGCGACCCACCTAACGCTTGCCTGAAGGCGGGCGTTATCAAGGTAAATCAACCCACACGTCCGATTCGGACAGCGCGTAAACTAATCCTAAGACGCTCAATAACTTCAAGGGGTGCTAGCCCATGAAAGTACTGTTTACGTTCTATGTTCCGAGCGGAGGGGTTGAGACCCTAAACCGCTTGCGCTGCATCGCGCTGAAGAGTCGGGACATTGAAGGACATATTATGTATTTACGCCCCGGATCCGGTCTTGTGAATACACAGTTGGCGAACATTCCCGTTATGGTGGAACCAGGGGATGTCGAACTGAGTCAACGATTACCTCAATATGATGCGGTAGTGGCTACTTCGGATTTCTGGATGCCGGGAAGGCTGCGCCGGCTTGGATTTCAGAAACCGATTGTTTATGAAATTCAGGGTTTGGGAACCCGGGATGAAGCAGAGAAGACACTGCGAGAAGGGACGCAAGAAATTCTTCGTCATTGCCAGGCTTCACTGATGCCGCCGACGCCCCATCTGATGGAGCTCGCTTCCTCCTATTACCCGTCGCTGCCCAGGTTCGTGTTCCCGAATCCGCTGGATACGCAGCACTTCCATTACAAGGCCCAGTCCAAATATCCGGTGCCGATCATCGCATGGGTCGGAAGGCTGGAGCCCAACAAAAATTGGGGGTTATTCTTAGAAATTGCCGCCGCGCTGCATCGTCAGCGTCCCAAGATGGAAATATGGGTGTTTCTCGATTATCAACTACCGACCGAGGACACCAAAAACGCCTTTTGGCAACATGTCAGTCGGCTTGGACTTCAATCCATCATAAAGCTATACCCGAATACACCCAACCGGGAGATGCCTTATTATTTATCGCGGGTTGGGGATTCCGGGGGGCTCTTGATCTCCACATCTACCTTGGAGGGCTTTGGCTATGCCGTCGCCGAGGCATTGGCTTGCCGCTGCCCCGTTCTTACCACCGATTCCGACGGGGTTCGTCTTTTTATTAAGCATAATCAAACGGGCAAGTTCTTCGCTTATCCGCAAGTAGGCCAAGCGGTAACCGGCGCTTTGGAGCTGATGGACAATTCCGCAGTGCGGGAGAATATCCGCAGCTCAGGACAAAGCCATATTCACCAGTGGTTGTCGCCGCAGCAATATGCCGATTCGTTCCGTCAAATGCTGAAGCGTTTAGGGGTGCAATAAGAAAAAGCCAAAGAACCTCCAGATCGCTGGAGGTTTTTTGCTTGGCAAATTTTTTTAGCAAAATGACATATACTATTGGGGAGATGCCGTGTCTAAAGCCAACTTCAGCTTCTTCTCATTATCGAGAAGCCCGGGGTCGTTCGGTAAATAGCGAAGCGCCTCCCGATTATGCTCATAAGCCTTGCCCAAATGGCCAAGCCGCGCATAGCACAGGCATAGCCGGCTATGGGGCAGCCATGTCCGGGAAGCCGCATGTACGATGGCCGTCCAGTTGCTGCCATTTGCGTTCTGCAGCGCCTGAACATACCAATACACGGCCAGGGTCCACTCCTGGCGGTCTTCCATACATTTGCCTATGGCACAGCAAATTTCCGGCTGCGGAATTTCAAATTGGAAGGTTTGCAACAGCATCTCCAGCTTCTCCCGTTCGTGCCCCAAATGGCCATGACAATCGCTTAAACGAGCGCAGGCCAGAACCAGGTCATCCCGATTCGCCTTCGGGTCGAGGAGGAACTCCGCAAAATGCGGCACCGCCTCCTCATAACGTCCCGCATCGGCTAGCTCACATGCCAAATGAAAGCGCAAGCGCCCTTCCAACATACCGCCGGAAGCCAAATAGTGTTCAATAATCTGTAGATTCCGTCCGGAATGGCTCTCGACACCGCGATGGGTGACGGAGATATCCGTCAACATCTGTTTCCCTTCGGTGACATCAAGATATTCGTGCACGATACCGATCCAACGGTAGTTTCGGCTTCGCTTGACCAACCGGTTGCGGCGCGTTGAAGCCAAGGGTTCCCCGGTCTTCTCCTGCTCGCGAAGCACGTATTTCATCAGAACCGCATCGATATCGGAGGGCAACTCTTGCTTCAATTGAAGGAACTTGATGCGGTTGGGCTCGGTGATGACGTCGTCGGCGTCCAACCAGAGAATATAATCGCAGGACGCCAGCGAGAAGGCATAATTCCGCGCAGCCGCGAAGTCATCTTGCCAGGCGAACTCAAAAATTTTAGCTCCATAATCTGCGGCGACCTCCTGGGTACGGTCGCTGGATCCCGTATCCACAATCACGATTTCGTCCACCAAATCGGCAACGGAGGTTAAGCAGACGGGAAGACGAGCCTCTTCATTTTTGACAATCATGCATAAGCTGATGGTAATCAGTTGAGAAAACCTCCCTCCTTCAGCAGCTCGGCTACATCGGCCTTATTGAGCAAGGAAGCATTGGAATGGTACTCGGAGAACTGAGCGCGTGAGAAGTCCGAATAATGGGCGGCCAGCTCCTTGGAGCCAGGAGGAAGGATGACGTAATATTGACCGCTATATTTCAACGTATAAGGAGCCTCATAGCGGGAGACCAGCACCTCATGCAGCTTCTCTCCGGGCCGAATCCCTATTTCCTTAACGGGAACGCGATGCCCACGATAATGCTCAGCCAGCACCTCCGCAATATCGATGATGCGGCATGCCTTCATTTTCATGACGAAGGTTTCGCCCCCAATCGCCGTCGTGGCTGCTTTGAGTAGCAGGTCGATCGCTTGGGCTAAGGTCAGAAAGAACCGAGTCATCTCCCGAACCGTAAGGGTCAAATCCTTCCCTTCCCGCAGTTGGTTGATGAACAAAGGGACGACGCTGCCGTTCGTTCCAAGCACATTCCCCCCACGAATACAAGTAAACCGAGTATGTTCGCTTAAATCGTTTGCGCGGATCATCAGTTTTTCTCCGATCGCTTTCGTCATCCCGTACGTGTTCGTCGGATCTACCGCTTTGTCGGTGGATACGTCTATCACCTTGGTTACTTTGTGCGCGATACTCGCTCGAATGATGTTTTCCGATCCAAGCACATTGGTCTTGAGCGCTTCCTCCGGCTGAAATTCGCAAACCGGCACATGTTTAAGCGCTGCAAGATGGAAGACATAGTCGACCCCTTTGCAGGCCGCATCCACCGCAGCATAGTCGCGGACATCACCGATGAGGTACCGCACGGAGGCATGCCCGCCAAATTCCCGCTGCATCAAAACCTGCGCATATTCATTTCTCGAGAAAATGCGGATCTCCCGCGGCCCCTCCTGCAGCAGCCTCCTTGTCAGCGTTTTCCCCCAAGATCCAGTTCCCCCGGTAATCAAAATCGTCTTGTCTCTAAACATCCTTCTACCTTCCTTTCGTGACTATATTCGCCCGTGAATTTCCGTTTATGAATCGGCTTTTTTTTCTCTGAAACCCGACTTCCCGCCCCCCAGCGTAGCAATCCGCGCTTTACCTTGAATGCCGGCGGCCGCGTTTCGCGTATCGAACACGAATGGCGCGTGCTCCATAACCTCCTTTAGCGGTAATCCATGGTGATGAACCGCCAGAACCACGCCATCTGAGGTAGCCAAACGCTCCTCCTCCAACTCCACCGAATGTAGCTTAACTCCGTCGATCTCCACCTCCGGTATCAGCGGGTCGTGATAATCGATCTTTGCCCCTGCGGCCATCAACAGCCGGATCAACTCGATCACGCTCGATTCGCGGATATCGGCGACATCTTCCTTAAACGTAATGCCAATCACTAAAATCCGCTTTCCGGAAAGAGTGGAACTGTTCAATTCCTCCTGTAGCCGGGAAACGATGTACGCCGGCATCTCGCGGTTAATCCGCGCGCTGATCTCGATAAACGAGCTGGTCGCCCCCATCTGTTGCGCTTTCCATTGCAAGTAGATCGGATCTACCGGGATGCAATGTCCACCGACGCCGGGACCGGGATAAAACGGCTTAAATCCAAACGGCTTGGATGAAGCCGCCTCCACCACTTCCCAAACGTTGATTCCCAGTTGATCACAGAGCAAAGCGAACTCATTAATAAATGAAATATTGACGAAGCGGAAGGTGTTTTCCAGCAGTTTGGCCATTTCAGCCGTTTCCGTCGAGGAAACCCGTACGATGGTTTGAAAAGCCGCGCGATAGAGTTCCTCCATCCGATCCGTGCAAGCGTCGGTGATGCCGCTGACGATTTTGGGGATATCCCGCAGCGAATAGCGGCGACTTCCGGGATTAACCCGTTCCGGTGAAAACCCGACAAAAAAATCCGTTCCCGAGTTTAAACCGTTTTTTTGCAGAAGAGGTAAGATCACTTCCCGGGTAGTTCCGGGGTAAGTAGAACTTTCCAACGCGACCAACTGCCCGGGCTGCAGATGCTCCCCGATTTTTTCCGCGGCATCGATCAGATAGGTCATGTCCGGGACATGCTGATCCGTCAATGGGGTCGGCACGCAAATAATGATGGCTTCTGCGCTTGCGATCCCGCCGAAGTCCGAAGTTACCGTCAATTGCTGAGCATCGGCATATCGTTTGATCTTCACATCGGGAACGTCCGCGATGTAACTGCGTCCCGCTCGCAATAGCCGTAATTTCTCTTCGTCCTTGTCAAGGCCGATGACGCGAAAGCCCTGGTCCAGGAACGTTTCTGCCAGGGGCAGGCCGACATAGCCCATGCCTACGATGGCGATGATACGTGACAATATCCATCTCCCCTTTCGCTTGTTGTTGGGTTATAGGTCGATCCCGGAAATTCAGCCGACGATCGAACCTATCATTTCGAGAAGCTGCAGGGTACGGACGGAGGTCGTATGTTTCTCCCTGACGAACTCATAACCTTGCCGGCTGATCTTGGCCCGCAGCGATTCGTTGTTCGGATGCAGATAGAAGTGAAGCTTAGCCAGGAAATCCCTTTCCGTCACAGCCGCATAATGAACGCCAGATCTGAAGCCAAGGGCCTGCAAATCGGCGTTGTCGGAAGCTAGCAGCAGCGTGTTGCAAGCGGGGACCTCAAAATACTTGCGCAGCGGATAATGGTAAATCGAATCACAGGTCAGGAAGATCTTGGTTCGGTTCACTTCAAGCGCAAAGCCGCGCGCTACGTGCGCCTGAGCGTCGGAGCCGAAATCCGTGTACCCGGGGTGATTGTGGGATACAAAGCCGGGATGCCCGGACAAGGCCATCTTCATCTTATGGCGAAGCGGGTACACCTTAGGGTTGGTTGCCCCCATGAGCAAAACATTGATGTTTTTTCGACGTTGGTAATCCCTGAACACGGTCGGCTCCACAAAGTGGGGGAGCCAAAACAGACGACTCTTGAACTCGGGAAACCGCTGCCGGAACGCTTGCCTATACATCGCAAAGATATTCGCGGACGGAAACCGATGTAAGAACTCCCGACGTTGCTCAGGCCTAGCGTGCAGATCATGCATGATCATGCCCCAGGGCACCTTCAACTGGGCAAGCCCATTTACGGGCGGGCAGTAGGATGCATGGAACATGTCGTTAAACAGAATAAAATCGGGTTGAAAGGGAGTCCGCCGGAGAATCGAACGTACCTCCCCGCCTCTATAATCCAATGCCAAATCGGCATGTTTTCTTAGTTCCAATTGCATGTAATGAATATTCCGCTCCAGATAATGACTGAAATCCTTCGTTACAAACAAGATTTTTAGACGCTTCATCCCTTCAAGTCCTTTTCTGTCAGAGGTCGACGATTTCATTTAGCAGAAAACCTGCCCGGGACACCCCGAGGCAGGTTTTCTGGGCATAACCTAGCCCTGTTCGGCAATGCCAGTAAATGATTCTGGGCCGTTACGGATAGCTGTTGTAGCCCCGGAAATATAGGACGTATAGATCGTTTCGGGAGCAGCAGGAGCTTGCAAATCGGCAGCTACGAAGGACGTAACCTCCGTCGACGTAGCACTATTGACGACACCGTCGAGGGTAAAAATGACATTGGCCGGAGCAAACGTCAAGCCGCGGACGATTTCGATCGTAAACGTATCGCCGACTCCTCCCAAAATCCCAACGGATCCGGACAGAATGACGATCGGATTCGGTACGTTTTGCGTCTGCAGGCCGATAACCCCGAACAAAGCGGGAGTATCTGTGAGCGGAGTCCCAGGGAACCCAGGTTGGTTGGAGTTTACGGAGCTTCTGGCATCAAGAAAGACACCCATCTCTTAATCACCACCTTCTTGTAATCTAGTACAGGTTATGATCGGAGCTCCGTTTTGGTATAGACAACTTGATCAAGATAACCGCTTATTTTGTCTCTCTTCCCAATCAGGGGTTCACCTCATTCGTCAAGAAGTAGCGATGAGATGAGTCAGGGCACCGCGGTAGCGGTTCTGTAGGAAGGCAATTTCCGCCGTGATCGCCGCTTCATGGCGCAGCGTTCCCATCCCCGAATGGCGCCGGTAATTCACTAACGGTACGTTTAAATAAGGAAAAGCGGCGCGGGACAGCAACACCCGGTGCCACAAATCGTAATCATGAGTATACGGCAGGGCCTCATCAAACAAACCGACGCGCTCGATCAGGCTGCGGCGAATCATCACGGTACAGCCGTTCACGGGATTGCCGCTGTATAACGTGTTCGCCAGCTCCCGCATCCCCAGAGGCTGCATGCCGGCATTGTATTGGGTGATTCGGCCGTATTCGTCGATATAATGGAAGTTGGTGTGGGAAATTTCAGCGCCTTGCTCCCGCATGAAATTCAACTGTACCGCAACTTTCTCTGGCGAGAACAGATCGTCCGAGCTGAGCCAAGCGATATACTCTCCGGAAGCATGGCGGATTCCGTGGTTTAAGGCGGAGGCGGTCCCCCCGTTGGCTTTTCCCAGATAATAAATATGCCCCCGGTACGGAGCGAGCCGCTCGGCATGCACAGTCGAACCGTCATCAACGACGATAATCTCCGTATGCGGGTACGTTTGGTTCAGCGCGCTTTGCACGGCCTGTTCAATATACGGACAGTTATAGAACGGAATAATGATACTTACACGTGGATTCATGACGAAGCGGTTCCCTCCTTGCGAAAATAGTCCAGTACATCCTGCAGGGATTGTTCCCAGGCCAAACTTGAGCGCCACCCTAAAGCCTGAAGCGCTTCGGGAAGGAGCGGCCCAGTGCTAACAAGGGGTTCTCCTCCTGACGGGCGACCCATCATTAATTTCAAATCCGCAACTTCCGTCAGCTGCGAGAAATCCTCCGCCAGCTCAGCCAAACTCCTCTCTTGCCCCGAGCAAACCGGGTATACCTCGCCAACCTCACCTTTGCGAAGCAGGATCTCGTAGGCATCCACCGCGTCGCGCACATCAAGGAAGTCACGCCGAGCCTCCGCCGACGACAAGAGGAAAGGGGGAGGGGCTTCCCCTCGCTCTAACCCGACGATATGCCGGGCAAGCAGAGAGCAGACGCCCGTGGACGGTCCGGCTCCGATCAAGTTGCCCGGTTCGGCGATCATGACGCTGAGACGGTACAGCTTTCCCCAGGCCAGAGCTGCGGCTTCTTGTAACGATTTGCTCAATCCGTAAGGGTGTGTTGGGTGAAGCGGTCTATCTAGTCCGAATTTGAGGCGTGATCCGACAACGAGAATGCGGGTATCCTCCAGTCCGAAAGCCAGCAGGCCATCGAGCAGGTACAGGGTTGTCATGACATTAGTTTCTATATAAAGAAGCGGTTCGGACCAGGAGTCTGGGACCGAGTTCTTGCCGCCCAGGTGCAGCACGAACTGCGGCCGGGTCCGATCGATGACGCGTTTGACTCCCACTTTGTCCGTCAAATCGCAGATGACGTACTCGACACCTTCGATTGCAGGCAGTCCGGCTTCGCTTCTCACTAAAGCGAAGACGTTGTATCCCTTGGCGGCAAGACGGCGGCTGGCGTGGCGGCCGGTAAACCCGCCAGCCCCCGTGACCAGAACCGCCGCCCCGTCACCCATGCCGTCTCATCCAGTCGGCCATTTCCTCCAACATCTGCCGGAATGGAGGGAGAGGGGCCGCCGCCTCCGGACGGGTGTTCACCAGCGTTCGATCGAGGGCGGGACCGTCGTCCGGTTCGATCTCAAGATCGGTTTTTCCCCAGATCTCTTGAAACAGATGAAGCATCTCGTATTTGCTGACAACCTCCGGATGTGCCAGATGGATCAAGCCGGACACCGGACGATCCAGCAGCCACTCGATCGTCTTAGCCAACTGTACCGTGGTCACGCCGTTCCATTTGACCCGGCGATATCCGGATACCTTGCCTTCCTGACTCATAAACCACTGAAACAATCCGATGCCCTGACGGCGAATTTCAGGTCCAATAATCGAGGTGCGGATCGTCAAGTGTCCTTCGTCTTGCACCTCCCCGAGCGCTTTGGTCACGGCATACGTCGTAACGCCATCGGGTTGATCCTCCTCCCGATATCCGCCGCGGTCGCCGCGAAAGACGCAGTCCGTACTGATATGAATCAGACGCGCGCCTGTTTTATCCGCCAAATGCCGCAATCGGTGGGGAAGGAATCCATTAATATGGTAGGCCATGATTTTGTCTTGGTCGGCAAACTGGTTCAGCACCCCGACCGCGTTAATAATGACGTCTGGACGAACCAACTGAACCGCCTGATCAACGGCAACGATATCACCGGCATCCAAGATCAAGGAGCCTGGGTCCCCGGGATCACGCGAGGTATAGAACACCTGGTGACCCCCCTGTTCTCGAAAATGCCGTACCAGGACATGACCCGCCATTCCGTGGCCCCCGAGGATCAGCATTTTCATGAAAGGAATCCTCCTTTACTCAGCATGCTGCGGATCTCTTCCTTACTCATCAGCCCATGCTCCGAGCTCAGCTCGCCGAAAGGGACAAGCGGCAAATGACCGTACCGTTCCTTCAAGCCCGCGATGTCCAGCGCCGGTAAAATCACTAGATACTCCTTGTCGTACACCACGGTCGTCCGGCTCTCGTATTCGCTGAGCAGCAGCTCATGAATCCGCTCTCCGGGCCGAATCCCCGACTCAACGATCGATATGTCCGCTTCTCCCGAATCCTCGATCAGCACCTCCGCCAGCTCCACGATCCGACAGGTCGGCATCAGCATGACGAAGATTTCACCGCCTTCGCTTTCCTGAGAAGCCTTAAACAGAAGCTGGATCGCCTCCGGCATCGTCAGGAAAAACCGAGTCATTTCCATATCGGTGATCCGAACCTTCTTCTCGCGGATTTGCTGCTTAAACAGATGGATCACGCTGCCGTTCGTGCCCAGCACATTGCCGCCCCGGATGCACACAAACCGGGTCTCCTCCTGAAGCAGATTGGCATAAACGATCAGCTTTTCGCCGATGGCTTTGGTCATACCGTAAAAGTTGGACGGATTGGAGGCTTTGTCGGTGGAGATGTAGAGGACTTTCTTGACTTTGTTTTCGATGGCGGCTTCGATGACGTTTTGCGTGCCGACCACATTCGTTTTCAGCGCTTCGCCCGGTTGCTCTTCGCAAATGGGCACATGCTTCAAGGCAGCCAGATGGTAGATGATGTCCACGTTTCGGCAAGCCGCCGTCAGCGCCTCCTTATCGCGGATATCTCCAATGCGAAACGTAAGCCGCTCATCGTCAAAAGCGCGGCTCATAGCGACCTGAGCTGCCTCCCCCCTGGAATATACGATGATCTCCTTCGGCTCCTGAGGGAGGATCTGGCGGATCAACTCATATCCCCAGGACCCTGTCCCCCCGGTGACCAGAATTACTTGATCTTTAAACATTCAATTTCCCTCCAAGCACGAATTTGACCACTTTTTGCGAAACCTTCTCCTCCAGATAGCCCTCGGGACAAGGCCACGAACGCTCCATCCCCGCCATCATCTCCGCCGCTTCAGCGATGCTGCGGGCGTCCACGCCGGAAACGACGTTACTGCCGCAATCTACCGTTTCCGGCCGCTCCGTGGTTCGGCGAATCGTTACCGTAGGCACCTGCATGATACAGCATTCCTCCTGTACGGTACCGCTGTCGGTTAACGCGCATAACGCATGCTTTTCCAGCTTCACGAAATCGAAAAACCCAAACGGCTCATAAAATTCCACCAAAGGATGCATTTCCAGCTTCAAATCGCGTTCGATCCGTGATCTCGTGCGGGGATGAATGCTGCATACCAACCGTTTGGACGAGGCGGCTGCCACCCGGTTCAACCCCTCCATAATGGCGTGCAGGGAAGCCGGGCGATCGACATTCTCGGCGCGGTGGGCTGTGACGAGATAATACTCTCCTTCCTGAAGCCCCAAGCGTTGCAGGATGTCACTCGCTTCGATCTGCGGCTCGTAATGCTTCATCACCTCATAAATCGGATTGCCGGTCAGTACGATGCGATTGCTCGGAACGCCCTCAGCGATCAGATGAGCTTTACTTTGCGGGGTATATGGCATGTTGATGGTCGACACCGCATCGATGACTTTCCGATTCTTCTCCTCGGGGACCTCCAGGTCAAAGCAGCGGTTACCCGCTTCCATGTGGATCGCCGGGTAGCCCAGCCGCTCGGCCAGAACCGCACATAGTGCACTGTTCGTATCTCCCAGCAGCAGCACGCGATCCGGTCGTTCAGCATCTAAGATTCGCTCCATCTGGGCAAACATAGCCGATAGCTGGCTGCCCAGCGTCGTTTGATGATCTTGAAAGATATAGTCCGGTTGTCTCAAACCAAGCTCTTGGAAAAAAACATCGCTGAGACTGGCCGTAAAATTCTGCCCCGTGTGCACCAGCACGTGGTTGTCGGCCCACCGGTCCAGCAGCGGGATGATCCGGCTAAGCCGGATGATCTCCGGCCGGGTTCCTAAAATGGTCATGATCTTCACGGTCTCATCTCCTTGCAGACTTATGACGCCCGCGCACGCGTTTCGTACGAGCCCTTGCTGTGCGCTGGCCGGGCTTGCGGCGGCGATGGGCCGGCTTGCTACGAACGTGACCGGTTCCGCCGCGCCGGGCGGTCAAGCTTCTACCGGCACCGAATCTTCTACTGCGTGATCGCTTGGCTCGCTTCAGCTTGATCCTTCTGCGGCGCCCGGCGGGTTTGACGGACATCGGAAGCGTGGTTTGCCCGATAGGTAATCCCTCCGAGTCCGAGACACGGAGGTCCGCCGCATCCGGAGAGGGCATGATCGGTGCCGGTTCGGGCAGTGGGACCACAAGACCCGAAAGCCCCTGTATGCGCTGAACCAACCCTTGAAGCCGCAAATCATAGGCTGCCGGGCCGAACACCGCTTCTACTTGACCCCGATTCCTTTCCCCCACACTACGAGTCAATTCCATGGAAGACAGCAGCTCCGCACATTTTTCCGCGAGTCCACCGCTGTCCCGCGTTGGCACCAGGTAAGCCCCGCTGCCCACCGCTTCCAATATCTCGCGCAAACCGCCCGAAGCATAAGCGACAACCGGTTTGCCGAAGACCATTGCCTCCAGCGCGGTTAGCCCAAACCCTTCCGGAAGAATCCCCGGGACGACAACGATATCCATCGCGCTAAAGGCGGATTCCACATGATCTTCAAAGCTCACGAATTTAAACCGATTCGGATACGGCGAGCCCTGAACCGCTCGCTTTAAGTTCCGGTAATACTCTGGATGAATCTCCGCACCTATGATAACGAACTTCGCCTCCGGGAATCGGCCGGCCAGACTTAACGCCGCGTCGATGAAGTGATCGGCTCCTTTCTCCGGAATCAAGTAAGAAGAAATATAGCCTACCAGCACTTCCGTCGATTTGACTTTCCACCAAGCTCGCTTATGCCAGCGCTGTGCCGGCCAGATGTCGGGGTGGACATCCTCGGGATTCCACGAAGGGTACAGCAGTACGGTTTTGTCCGCAGCCTGCGTTCCGAGGAAAGGAAGCAGCACCGAATCGGAAATCCCGATGATCAGATCGCTGTACTTGTCGATCAAATTCACCGCCTCCGCGGTGAATTCGTTGGACGCAATCACCTCCGTGATCTGCCAAATGACGGGAATTCCCAGCTGTTTAGCGGCGATCGCCGACGAAACATTCACGCTGGTATTCACAAGCACGGCATCTGGCCGCTCCTTATTCAGCAGCTCTATCGTGCGCTGCACCTGTTCGCTCCAGGCGATGGACTGGAGTTCATCGGCCAAGTTGGCGTGCGGGGCACACATGCTGTAAAGCAGCGCGTTTTCGCACAGGAGGGAACGGATCCCGTAACGTTTGGCCAGAACGGACAAACTGCCCTGCCGAGGAACTACAATCGTACAGTCGTAATAAGCCGATAGCTTCCTCGCGTTGAACAACAACAATTTCTCGGCACCGGTTACGTTTCTTGAATTGCATACATGCGAAAACAGCAGCAGCTTCTTCTTATCCGGCACGATTGCCCCTCCTTTTTTTGCACGAAGTCCAGGCGTTCCGGAACAGGTCTCTCAACTGCAGGGATCACCCGAAAATCACAGACAGCAACTGATCCAACCGATTGGCATACGTGTGATCCCGCAAGGTCCGATCCAATGCACGCAACGCGATTTCTCTTCTTTCTTCCTCGTGGGTCAGGTAATAGCGCACTTTATCAACCAATTCCTCCGGCGAGGAGAAGGTTACGATTTCCTCGTCCGGACGGTAAAACGAGGTTAAGTCGTCGCGCGCATCAACTAATTGGAGCGTGGCACAGGCCGAGATTTCGAATGTCCGCGGATTCGGCGATGCCGCCGGAATCCCAGCTTGGTTGTTATTGATGTACTCCTCGAACGGAGAACGGTGAAGGTTCAGGACGATTTTCGACCCGCTGTATACTTCGGAGGTCTCTACTGGCCCCATCCACTTGCCCAACTCGATCCGGTCCGAATACGCCGGGAACTCGGGCAGACGATCCCACCAGATTCCGTTGATCAATAAGCCTTGCTCCATCAGCGCGGGAAGCACCGGTTGAAGATAGATCACCCGGTTCCAGTAAGCCGAGCCGATAAAGCTCAAATTGCGACGGTGTGGGGAGGGGATCAACGTTGGCCGGTAGTGTTCCGGAAACGCTGCGAACGGCAGATAATGGACCTGGCTGCACCCGGCGGCGCGATAGGGATCGACGCAATTACGTTCAAGCGTAAATACATAATCGTAGTGAGAACTTAACGGAATGGTCAGATCGGTGTAATAAGGATCATCCGTAAACCAAACGGCGGTCGGAATCCCCATCGCCCGTACGGCGTTCAATTGCTCCGCGGGGAGCTCCAGCCCGTCGAGAGCGAGCAGCAGATCGGGTTTATGCTGCGCAGCCAAATCCGGAATCGGGTCGCCCGGTACTGTGGCGATCAGTTCGGTGGTTAAGGTGCGGAGCGTAGACGATACCGCCTCGTCGAGCGGAGAATACGGAAAGCCTTTCCCCGAACTGACGTATAACACTTTCACTTTGCGAACCGGAAAAGCCGGCTTCGGTTGACTCACGATATAGCTGGCTCTCCCCCTAAGGTACCCTTCGGCATAGCCGTCGCGGAGCCCGTTCTTTCTTCCGCTCTCGGCCGGGTCCAAAACGGTTTGAGTCATTTGACCATCCGCTTCCTCAATAAACATAATGTCACTCCTTTTGGGGTTGGTTCTTGAACTAGCTTCCAGCGATTGCGTCCAGCAGACGACTGACCCGATCCGAATAGGTATGGGCGGCCGTCGTCGTCCACAGCGAACGCCAGGCAATCTGCCGTCGTTCTTCCTCGTGTTCGAGGTAATAACGTATCTTTGCCTCCAGCTCCACTTCATCTCTGAATGTCTCGATGTCGTAACCCGGTTGGTAATAGGAGACCAAATCGCTGCGGATGTCCGTGATCTGGAAAGCGCCGCAGCCTGCAATCTCATAGGTGCGTGGATTAATTGATCCCCCCGGGGTATCGCGTCCGTTCCGGTTATCTTGGCCGGCTTGTGTAGGCCGGTGGATGTTGAGCACGATTTTGGAGGCGTTGTAATAACGAACCGTCTCCTCGACGGGAACCCAACCCGGACGGATAAATCGCGACAACTGTTCGTAACGGGGCAGTCGGTCCCAATGAAACCCGGCGATCAGGACCCGTTTGTCCTGCAGGAACGAACTTAAACGGTCGAACAGGCCGACTCGATTCCAAAAAGCATTACCGATAAAGCACACGTCATAGCGATATTCCGGTTTGGCCGGAATGGGCCGAAATTGGTGAGGATTGGCAGCCAACGGAAGATGGTAAACGCTTCGAACTCCGATGGACCGGTAAAGCGGCACGCATTCGATTTCGTGCGTAAACACCACGTCGTAGCTTAAAGCCAGCTCGATCGAATCGTCGGTAAAATAAGGGTCATCGACGAACCAAACCGCTGTCCGAATGCCCATACTCCGAATCTGTGCCATTTGCGAGGCATGGTCGGGCGGAAAGACGTGCAGCGAATTCATGACCAGCACCAGATCGGGATGGACGCGCAGCGTCTCCTGCAGCATCATTTCCGGTGAAGCGACGACGCACTCGCGCGTGAGCTCCTTGAGTGCCGCTTGAACCCCTTCGTCGATCGCGTCGAACCCCTGGGGTACATATAGCACCCGCAGATCCACCTTTGGCCGGGTAACCTGCGGAATTCGTTCGAGTACGGCCTGGCACCCGCCATACCGGATCCCTTCTTCGTATCCGACTTGATATGCCTCGCCGTACCGATTTTCCTTGACGTTCTCCAAGGTTCTTCATCCTATCTTCGTGGAATTCTATCTTGCGTTTCCTGGGTCTTAATAAATATATGCTGAGGGGACACGTGCATCATGGACGACTACCCGCCCGCCTGATAAATTGGCGAATGCCGCCGCCCGCCGCCAAAAAGC
>NZ_JADCNN020000018.1:0-100747 GCF_014947195.2 Paenibacillus rhizolycopersici
AGGTTGTTTTCCTAGCCCGCCCCAACAAACGTTTCTTTTATTTCCATCCAAAGTTATAATAGATTATAATAAATGTAATTGACGCAGAAAGGACGGTTATGTTAATGTACCAAGTCATGTTATTCCTACATATTATCGGCGCACTGGCGCTCGGCTTCTATCTGGTCCTGCCGTTTGTGCTCGGCCGAATCGGCAAGTTGTCGCTCGCGGCTCAGGAAGGAACGGTATCAGCCGTGATCTCTTTGAACCGATATGCCCAAATCGGGCTCATCATCCAATTGCTGACGGGCGGCTACCTGATTGGTCAAGGCGATTACTCCGTGCCTTGGATGATTGTGATCGTCATCTTGTATTTGGCGATTGGAGCGTTTAGCGGTATCTTGGCTAAACCGCTGCGTTTGGCGCAGGAAGGGATTCGCCAGAATAAAACTGTAACAGCGGAAGAAGGGAAACTGCGCACTTTAAGCGCCCTATTGTCCGTTGCAGTATTGCTGATCGTTTTCTTCATGGTGTACAGTACCATTATTTGATTCAGACATAAGCCAAAAGACCTGTCGGCGTAATAGCCGACAGGTCTTTTTCATGCTGTGCGCGGCAAAGCAGCGCTAGTCTCTTACTAGGAAAGATTGGTATCCTCTTTTTTTAAATCGTCCAAATGGGTAAACATTAATTTCATAATATCGAGCGCCAGTTGTTTCTCTTTCGGCGACCGGTTCATGACGATCTGTTGGATCTGGTCCATAAAATGGTCATCACTGATCACAATCGAATCGTGAAGTAAATAATCAACGGTAACGCCTAATTGATTCGCCAGTTTGACGAGTGTTTCCAGGGACAAGCTACGCTCTCCCCGTTCGATTTGCCCTATGTATGCGTCCGAAACTTCGATGCGTTCGGCGAGTTTTTCCTGGGTCAAGTGCATTTTATGCCGTTCTTGACGCAGCCTTTTCCCCAATGCCTCGTAATCCATAACACCCCTCCTGTATTTACCTTAGTGAGAAGCCGAATGAAAGATAATAAACTACAGGTTTTGTTTGTATTTACTGCAAGTACGAATTGGGTTATTATGGAATCATAGGATTTACTGAAATGGTTCAATTATTAAATATAACCAATTTTAAGGAGATCTAGTATGTCTTCCGAATCTACTTCCGTTTCAATCATCATTACGGTCAAGAACAATGGGATCGATTTGTATACCACGATGGAATCTTTAAAAGTGTCGCAATCAACACTGCCTTATGAAGTCATTATCGTTGACGAAGGTTCGGTTGACGGGTGTTGTGACTTTTTGATGAGCTACCGATTCGACCGACCTTTTAAGCGAGTCAAGGGTGATCCGGGAATTTCGGCACGCAATCTCGGGGCTGCTTATGCCACTGGAGAAGTTCTGATTTTTTGCGGGTCACATTTATATTATGATGACGGATGGATGGAACGGTTACTGGCACCGTTGATGCGTGGACAAGCTGAGGGCGTGTCGCCAGCCTTTGAGATGGGTAAGCACTCCCCTGCTCCGAAAGGGAGGAATGTCGGAGGGGTGGTGGGATCGGTACGCGGGTATCCGATTCGGTTCGCGGGTGAGAACGAGATCCCCTGGATGTCTTGGGAATGCTTTGCTGTTCGACGGGATACTTTTCGGGACATGGGCGGGATGGAAGACGGTTTTATCGGCAAGGATCTGGAAACGGCGGAGTTTTCCTTGAGGTTATGGCTGCAGGGTGGGAGCTGTCGCTACGTGCCGGAGGTGACACTCATTCAAGTGTTTCGGCAGAATTTCCCTTATGACAACAGCGGGGATCAATGGGGAAAGGACTTGATGAGCCTTGCCTATTTACATTTCGATGACGAAGGAGTCTCAGCTTGCAGAGAACTGGTGCGCTGCGCGTATGAAGGAGAGCCGATAACTGATGCGAAGCTGAGCGAGTTGACTTTGGCACGGAGGGAGAAAAATGACTCTCTTCGCAAACATGATGTGAGGTGGTTTACCGAACGATTCGGGATCCAATGGAAATAGAAGAGGGATAAGCCGAGGCGTCAAGGTCATCCTATTAGGGGAAGGGAACGTTCAGGTGCCATCGCACCTAATTCACGGATTACCCGAAGGAGGATGCAGCAATGGCAGGAAACGGACAAGCAAAGCAGACCTTACCGCCCCAACATCAAAACCATCAACCCGGCGTTGAAGCGGAGATGCACCCGCGCCCGGTATATGAGGGAGATTATAAGGCTGCGGGCAAGTTGATGGGCAAAGTAGCGCTGATCACCGGTGGTGACAGCGGGATCGGTCGGGCCGTCGCCGTAGCCTACGCGAAAGAGGGAGCCGATGTCGCAATTATGTATTTGAATGAGCATGAAGACGCGGAGGTGACCCGTCAGGAAGTCGAGCAGGAAGGACGCAAATGCTTACTGATCGCTGGCGACATCGGCGATGAGGCCTTTGCCTTGCAGGCGGTGCAGCAAACGGTGCAGGAGTTAGGGCGCCTCGACATCCTGGTCAATAACGCAGCCGAACAGCATCCGCAGCCGGACATTACGGCGATTACGGCTGCTCAACTGGAGAAGACGTTCCGGACGAACATTTTCTCCATGTTCTACTTGACCAAGGCGGCGATGCCGCATTTGCGCAAAGGAAGCTCGATTATCAATACGGCCTCGGTAACGGCCTATAAGGGCAACCCGCAGCTGATTGACTACTCAGCAACGAAAGGGGCTATCGTTAGCTTCACGCGGGCTTTGTCGATGAATGTGGTCGGAAGCAAAGGCATTCGGGTGAACGCGGTGGCACCCGGCCCGATTTGGACTCCGCTGATTCCATCAACCTTCAATGAGAAGCAAGTGTCCGAATTCGGGGGAACAACGCCGATGCAGCGCCCCGGTCAACCGGAGGAACTGGCACCGGCTTATGTATTTCTGGCCTCGGACGATTCATCGTATATGAGTGGTCAGGTCTTGCACATCAACGGTGGAGAGATCGTTAACGGTTAACCATGGGGCCGAAACGGACTCCAACAAAGAACCCCCAAGCTTTTCGGCAGTGCCGAGCAAGCTTGGGGGTTCTTCTATCTCTGAAACATCTAATCGCTCTCGTGCTGCTCCGTCTCAGATAACTCATCAAGCGTCATTTCAAAGCTGGGCGCCAAATGTTCTAGAAAATATGTGATTTCCGGGAGCTGCAACCTCTGCAGCTTATCTAGAAGCTGCGTTTTGGCAACGGCGAATTCACGATTGCCGGTCGTCAGCTCCCAGGCGCATTTCAAATAGGCGTCCAGGCTGTCCGCCGCTTTGACATACACCATTAAAGCGGCATCTTCGGATGAGCCCTCCGCTTGTCCCGGCGATAACAACGGAGTATAAACGTTCTGGAGTTCCGGCGGGACCATGGAGAGCAAACGTTCCGCAGCGATGGCCTCCATTTCGCGGAAGTTGGACAGAAGCCGTGGATTATGATGCTTGACCGGCGTTGGGATGTCGCCGGTGAACACCTCGGTTGCATCATGGAACAACGCTAACGTTGCGGCGCGTTCCGCATTTAAGCTCCGTTCGAACCGGGCGTTCCCAATTTCGCATAGCAGATGAGTCAGCAACGCGACATGAAACGAATGCTCAGCCACATTATCGGGGGCGGTGCTGCGCATCAGGCTCCATCGATGAATCGAACGCAGGCGGTATAGATAAGCAGAGAAAGGGTAGCTCATCAGTGAGAAACCTCGCTTTTATCGAAGTGGATTTTGGACAGAAATTGTCAACCTAAACTAGTTCTTATGTTATTATAAATCTGAAGAATGCGATAGGGTTATGGTTTACACAAGATGACAGGGAGAGGGGATTCATGGATCATGCACCAGTTTGAAGAAAGCGTATACGAATTAATTGTGGAAGCTTCAACAAGGTTACCGGGCGACGTACGACGTGCGGTAAACCGGGGGCGGGCCCTGGAAAACCGAGCGACGCGGGCCGGTCTGGCCATGTCGACTATCGCGCAGAACATCCGTATGGCGGAGGAACAGGTTTCGCCGATATGTCAGGATACCGGAATGTTGACCTTTGTGGTGCATACGCCGGTAGGGGCGAATCAGATTGAGATGAAGAAGGCGATTTACGCCGCGGTGCAGCGGACGACCAAGGAAGGCAAGCTGCGTTCAAATTCCGTAGATTCCTTAACGGGAGAGAACAGCGGTGATAATTTGGGCCCAGGAACGCCGGTCATTCATTTCGAACAATGGGAGAAAGACACGATCGACATCCGACTGATCTTGAAAGGCGGCGGATGCGAGAATAAAAATATACAGTACAGCCTGCCGACCGAATTGGAAGGGTTAGGCCGTGCGGGGCGAGATCTCGACGGGATCCGCAAATGCATTTTGCATGCCGTTTATCAGGCACAAGGGCAGGGCTGCAGTGCAGGGTTTCTTGGAGTCGGCATCGGCGGCGACCGCACAACGGGGTACGAGCTAGCCAAACAACAGCTATTCCGTCCGCTCGATGACGTCAACCCGAATCCGGATTTGGACCGGCTGGAACAGTATATTATGGATACGTCCAATCAGTTGGGAATCGGCACGATGGGATTCGGCGGAGAAGTGACTTTGCTGGGCTGTAAGATCGGAGCGATAAATCGGCTTCCGGCCAGCTTCTTTGTGTCGGTTGCATACAACTGCTGGGCGTTCCGCCGCCAGGGTGTGGACATCGATCCTTCTACCGGCGCCATTCGGGGATGGCTCTATGAGCGCGGAAGCGAAGTACCGGTAGGAGATCTTGAGACAGCCGAAACGGGCGCGGCATCCGAGGAAACTCAGGCCCCCGCCAACCGGGAAGTCGTGCTGCAAACACCGGTGACGGAGGAGCAAATTCGCAGCCTTCGGGTTGGCGACGTTGTAGTTATTAACGGAGAAATGCATACCGGCCGAGATGCGCTGCACAAACACTTAATGGATCATGACGCCCCGTTGGATTTGAATGGAGCGGTCATTTACCACTGCGGGCCGGTGATGCTGAAGGACAACGAAGGCTGGCACGTGAAGGCGGCCGGACCAACGACGAGCATTCGCGAGGAACCGTATCAAGGGGATATCATGAAGAAGTTCGGCATTCGCGCAGTCATCGGTAAGGGGGGGATGGGCCCTAAGACGCTGGCTGCTTTGAAAGAGCATGGCGGCGTGTATTTGAACGCGATTGGCGGTGCGGCACAGTACTATGCGGAATGCATCAAGAAGGTCAACGGCGTCGACTTTATGGAGTTTGGAGTTCCGGAAGCCATGTGGCATCTGGAGGTTGAAGGCTTCGCTGCAATCGTAACGATGGATTCGCATGGGGACAGCCTACATGAAGGCGTTGAGCAGGACTCATTGATGAAGCTGGCTGCCTTTAAGGATCCGGTGTTCAAATAAACATGAAGACCTTTCGCTCGCGCCTAACACTCATCCTAATGATTCTACTCGGGCTCTCGATGCTGGCGGCCGGCATCACGATGGCCCAGATGTTTAAGAACTCGCATATCCGGGCTTTGGAAGATAATATGGCCCGGGAAATTAATCTGCTTGAGGCGACTTTCGATTTTGTTCCCGTGGAAGGGAATTCCGAGGCCAGCGCTTATTACGAACGAAAGGCGAAACAGCTAAAAGAGCTGACCGATTCCCGGGTCACGTTCATTACGTTGAACGGTATCGTCGTCGGCGACTCCGAGTCCGACCCGGAGCGAATGGATAACCATGCCCACCGGCAGGAAATCGAGTCTGCCGTAGGTGGGAACGTGGGCAGTGCGATCCGGTACAGCGATACGATCGGGGAAAATATGCTGTACGTAGCGCATCGCGTAACGGTCGGTGATTTTGACGGTTATATCCGCCTTTCGATGAGTTTGGCAGCCGTGGAGAAGGGGCTTGCCCAAGGGTGGATCTGGATGTTCGGCGGACTGCTTATCCTATTCCTCATAGCGGGTCTAGTAAGTTACCGAGTGGCCGCCGGGTTGACTAAGCCGCTGGAGCAGATCACCCGCGTCGCCCATCGCATCTCCGGATTCGATTACGACGCCAGGGTCAAGCTGGCCCGCAAGGACGAAATCGGTCAATTGGGCCTTGCCATCAACGGCATGGCAGACAGCCTGCAGCAACAGCTCAAGCGGATCCGGGATAACGAGGACTTGATGCAGAGCGTGCTCGCGAACATGACCGGCGGCATTCTGATGGTGGATGCTGCGGAGCGCATTGCCTTAATTAACCGGGAAGCGGAACGGATATTGCATATGAAAGGCGAGCTACTGCTCGGCAAATCGTATCAGGTGCTCAAACGAAACTATGAGTTCATCAAATTTATGGAAGAAGGCATTGCCCGCAAGGAAGCAGTTCAGGAGGAACGGAACGTCTACGATCCCGAGGAAAAAATCCTGCTGTTCGACAGCGTGCCGATGTTTGAAGACAACGGTAACTACCGCGGCATGTTGTTCCTGTTACAGGATGTCACCGAAATTCGGAAGCTGGAACGGATACGTAGCGAATTCGTCGCCAACGTGTCCCACGAGTTAAAGACGCCGATCGCGGCGGTTAAAGGCTTTGCCGAAACGCTGATGGCTGGCGGGGTGAAGGACGAGGAAACCGCGCGCTCATTCCTGCAGATCATCTATGACGAAGGAGACCGGTTAAACCGATTAATTGGCGACATTCTCGAGCTGTCCAAAATCGAATCGAAGCGAGTGCCGCTGGAATACGCCCCGGTGCAGTTGAAAGAGCTGTTCGACAGCGTGTATGAAGTCCTTCTTCCGGCAGCCGGCAAAAAGTCAATCTCGATGTCGCATGACGTTCCGGAGCATCTGTTCATCGAGGCGGATGAGGATCGCCTGCGGCAAATCTTCATGAATTTGCTGTCCAATGCGATCAGCTATTCGCTGGAAGGCGGAAAAGTACGCGTATCGGCAATCATAGTTGGCGAAGGCGGAGACGAGGAGAGGGTCCGGTTTACGGTTAGCGATACGGGGATCGGCATTCCTAAGAAGGATCTGCCGCGGATTTTCGAACGCTTCTATCGGGTCGATAAGGCGCGATCCCGCAGCTCGGGCGGCACGGGTCTGGGCCTGTCCATCGTCAAACACCTCGTGGAACTGCATCACGGCACTATCCGCGTAGAGAGCAAAGTCGGTGAAGGAACGACGTTTATTTTGGAACTCCCCTTGATGCATGCCTTGGATGATTAAGATCGGTCCTGGGAACATACCAATAAAGTGTAAACTGTTTTTTGAAAAACTTTACACCGCGTTAACAATGCCGTGATATGCTGGGCTTGTCATCATAGTGATATTGGTTCAAAGCATGAACTTGTACCGCGAATAAATGGGGGGTACTATGACACAACGTCTATTGGTTATCGAAGATGAACCGACGTTATCCCGGCTTTTGTCTTACAATCTGACGAGCGAAGGCTATGAAGTTGTCGTAGAGGATCACGGGCAGACCGGTTATGAAACCGCACTGCAGCAAGAATTTGATTTGATATTGCTCGATTTGATGCTGCCGGGCATGAACGGTTTCGAAATCATGTCGAAGCTGCGAAGCGAAGGCGTGATGACGCCGGTGATTATCCTGACCGCAAAAAATGCGGAGGAGGAAGTCGTGCAGGGCCTGAAGTCCGGCGCCGATGATTACATCACGAAACCGTTTGGCGTGGCTGAGCTACTAGCTCGCGTCGCCGCCGTTCTCCGCCGATCGACAGGTCAGGAGGAACGCGACAAGCCGGTCCAGCAGGAGAACTCCCAAATCGCGTTGGGCGCCTTGACGATTTATCCGGAGAAATACGAAGTCACGTTGAACGGGGAAGCGATCACGCTCCGGCCAAAGGAGTTCGAGGTGCTGCTATACTTGGCTCGCAAGCCCGGCGTGGTGATGACCCGGGACGATCTGATGAATGCCGTATGGGGCTTCGATTATATCGGAGGGCAGCGGACCGTGGATGTGCACGTCAGCTCGCTGCGCAAGAAGCTCGAACTGGATCCGCAGTCGGTGCATATCGATTCCATCCGCGGCGTCGGATACAAACTGGTTGTCAATAAGAAAAAAGCGTCCATCATGTAATTTCGTGATGGACGTTCTTTTTTTACATAGGACAAAAGTCCCGAAAACAATGTACTAACACTCTCCCTCTATGATTCTAGTAGATCGTGCGTAACGTATAAATACGGGGGAGTGGTTCAGGTTGGAAAATCAGGCCATCGCAGTATTGGAGCGTGCTGCAATTGAAGAGACAGAGAACTTGGCGGCGAACGTCGAAGGCGGGGATAACGGGGAATCGTTGCTGATGGAAGACGGCCGCTCGACGGAAGGTGTGGCGGTTGCGGCGGTACAGGTTCACTCATACAGCCATAGGGTTCCGGTGATCGGATCGGAGGTTTCCTGCCGAGATGTGTTGGGGCAGTTCCAGAGGCAACCTGAGCTTCCATGTATCGTGGTTTGTGATGATGATCACAAGCCGATCGGGCTGTTGATGCGAGATCGTTTCTTTCGCCATTTGGCCGGTCGGTTTGCTGCGGATCTATTTTATGAGGTATCGGCGCTTCGTTTTGCCCAGCGGGAACCGTTAATCTGCGAGTTGAATACACCGGCCGGGGAACTGTTGGATCAAGCGTTAGGACGGGAGGGGGCCTCTTTCTACGATGGTTTGATCTTAACCGATCAGGGGAAATATTACGGAATCCTGACAGTTCAGGATTTGATGCAGATGTCCCGGCATTTGCAGCGGGAAGCGGACGAAGCCAGGCAGGCGGCGGTCCTTGAGAGCCGCGATCGGATTGTACAGATCGAACGCTCAATCGTTGAAGTGACGGAGTCGGCGAAGCGAAGCCTGCTGGAATCGGAACGGATGAACGGATTGTCGGCGGAAGGACGTCATGAGTTGGAAGCGGTCAAGGCGTCGTTCGCCCGTGTGCTAGACATGACTCGCTCCCAAGAGAAACAAATGGCGGAGCTGTTGGAACGGACGAAACAAATCTCATCGGTCGCCGACCATATCCGCAGCCTGGCGGACCAAAGCGGCATGCTGGCCATGAATGCCTCGATCGAAGCGGCTCATGCCGGGGAACATGGACGAGGGTTTGCGGTTGTGGCTTCCGAGGTTCGCAAGCTTGCCTTGCAGACGAAGAGCTTTTCCGAAGAAATCGGGTTAACGCTAGGTATTGTGAACCGGTTAATTCAGCAAACGGCGTCCACCGCTTCCTCCACTGCGGGAGAAATGGCGGAAAGCCACGGTAGAGTGGGCAACGCGGATGGGACGTTTCAAGCGCTGGTGGATTCAGCCCGAACCGTAGAGGAGCGCGGCCAAGAGATGTTCCGTTCCTCGGAAACGGCAGCCAGTCGCACGAGAACCGTGTTAGGCGAGCTACGGCAGTTGGCCTCACTTTCGTAAGATTTTACACTACGTTTACAATTAGACTCATGTACTTTTACATAAGTGCGCTAAAATGAAACTGTTTTACATGGAATAATTCCTCATTCGAGCATACTAAATCAATAGCTGAAACGCCGGCACGGGCTCGCTGGGAAGGCGGGTACCGTGCTTCAAGTTTGCCCGCCATTTCCTCGGTCAATCTGGCATAAGCCCTGAGGCCGGGGCAAAGATGTTTATTTGTGAAGGAGAACTGAGATGGATAACATTATCCGGATTCAAAAGTTGAATTTGTATTATGACCGATTCCATGCGCTTAAGGACGTTTCTCTGGATATTCCGGAAAAGGCAATCACCGCTTTCATCGGGCCTTCCGGCTGCGGGAAGTCAACGCTCTTACGCACCTTGAACCGGATGAACGACATGATTCCTGGGACACGGATCGAAGGCACCGTGCAAATCGCCGGCAGTGACATTTACGGCGACGATGTCCAGGTGGAGGCCTTGCGCAAACGGGTGGGCATGGTGTTTCAACAGCCGAATCCTTTTCCAAAATCGATATATGACAATGTCGCCTATGGCCCGCGGCTGCACGGCATCAAGAACAAAGCGGCTTTGGATGAAATCGTGGAACGGAGTCTTCGTCAGGCCGTGCTGTGGGACGAGGTCAAGGATTTCCTGAAACGGTCGGCTCTCAGCTTGTCCGGCGGGCAACAGCAGCGTCTTTGCATTGCCCGAGCCATTGCCGTACAGCCCGATATTCTGTTGATGGATGAAGCCACTTCAGCGCTGGACCCGATTTCCACCCTCAAGATTGAGGAACTGGTGCAGCAATTAAAAGATAGTTATACGATTGTCATGGTGACGCATAACATGCATCAGGCGGCGCGTATTTCGGGCCGGACCGTGTTCTTCCTCAACGGGGAGATCGTAGAGGCGGACGATACGCAGAAGCTCTTCTCCACGCCGCAGGATCCACGCACTGAAGATTACATTTCCGGTCGTTTCGGATAATAAGGAGGCTGCAGCAAGATGATTCAAAGAAAGGAATTTGATCAGAACCTGGAGGATTTGCGGCAACTGCTGAGACAAATGGGCGAGCATGTCGAGCACGCTTTGGCGGAGGCCATCAGCGCCCTGCAGGCTTTGGACTCGGCCAAAGCGAAAGAGATCGTGAAGCGCGATGCGGAGTTGAACCGAATGGAAGAGCAGGTCATGGAGATCGGCTCGCGTCTGATCGTGACCCAGCAGCCGGTGGCCAAGGATCTGCGCCGGATCATCGTAGCGTTTAAAATTTCCAGCGATTTAGAGCGGATGGGCGACTTGGCCATCGATATTGCCAAGGTCACTACGCGGCTGGAAGGTCAGACACTTATCAAGCCGTTGATCGATATTCCGAAAATGTCCGAGCTTGTTATTCTGATGCTGCGGGAATCGCTGCAATCGTATTTGGACGAGAATACCGATTTAGCCTATAAAATGGCGAAGGATGATGATGAAGTCGATCACTTGTACAGCCAAATGATCCATGAGCTGTATGCGTTTATGATCTCTAATCCGGAATCTCTCCAGCAAGCGATGTTGCTGACGCTGGTGGGTCGGTATATCGAACGAATCGCCGATCATGCGACAAATATTGGCGAAAGCGCCGTTTACCTGGTGACCGGCCATCGTCCGGACCTAAACGAATAATTCCTGCTCCCCCGCGGTCAACCGGCCGCCGCTCGCGAAATTGTGCGAGCGGCGGCCGGTTTTTCTTTTCCAAGGCGAGCTTTGGTGTTATCGGGAAGGCCCCTGTGTTATCATAAGAAAAGGTAGAAAACTGTGGACGAGGTGTCGTATGGAAAAATTGATACTTATAGATGGGAACAGCATTATTTACCGGGCATTTTTTGCCATGCCGCCGCTCACGAATTCCAGCGGCTTGCATACGAATGCCGTTTACGGTTTTACGAACATGCTGCTGCGGTTGATCCAAGAAGAGCGCCCCACGCATATGCTGGTGGCCTTTGATGCGGGGAAAGTGACCTTCCGCCACGAAGGCTACCAGGAGTACAAAGGCGGACGCGACAAAACCCCGTCTGAGCTGTCCGAGCAGTTTCCGTTGATGCGCGAGCTCCTGGAGAGCTTCGGCATCGCCTGGTTCGAATTGGCCGGGTACGAAGCCGATGATATTATCGGCACCTTGAGCAAACGGGCCGAGGAAGCCGGTCAAGAAGTACTCGTTGTGACCGGAGATAAGGATATGCTGCAAGTCGTCAGCGATCGGGTTAAAGTGGCATTAACGCGCAAAGGTGTCAGTGAGGTCGAACCTTATGATCCGCAGCAAATCGAGGAGAGATACGGGCTTAAGCCGCTGCAAATCATCGATTTGAAAGGGCTGATGGGCGATACCTCCGACAATATCCCGGGGGTGCCGGGGATTGGGGAGAAGACAGCCCTGAAATTGCTGCACCAGTTCGGTTCTGTGGAGGAAGTACTGGCCCATACCGATGAAATGAAAGGGAAAATGAAGGAAAATTTGGTGAACCACGCAGAGGATGCCCGCATGAGCAAACAGCTGGCCACCATTTTCCGCGAGGTTCCGGTTGAACGCTCTTGGGAGGAGATGAAGTTTGACGGCATCCAGGAGGGATCGGCCGTTCCGATGCTGCGCAAGCTGGAGTTTAAGTCGCTGCTCGAGCGGATGTCCTTTGCCGGTGGAGGGAATTCAGAGGGAGCGGCTCCCGCGGAGATGGTTGAGATTGAGGTCACCGCGGTTAACCTGGAAAACCTGTCCGAGCTGAACGCCGATCTGGCGAACATCGAAGGGATCATTGTGGAATCCTACGGGGACAATCCGCATCAAGCTACAATGATGGGCATGGTGTTGTCCACCGCCAGCCGCCATTATTTCCTGCCGTTTGACGTGTTACAAGAGGGGGCGGCAGCGGAAGTGCGCGCCTGGTTGGCGGATGAGCACGTGCCAAAGCGGGGTTACGATCTGCACCGGGCGGACTTGGTGCTGTTCTGGCAAGGTGTCGCGTTTGCCGGAGCCGAACATGACGTGCAACTGGCCGCCTATTTGCTTGATCCGACGGAAAGCGACCAGACGATCAGCGGCCTGGCGGCGAAATACCAGTTGCCGGCGGTGCCCGGCGACGATGAGGTATACGGCAAAGGCGCCAAATTTAAGGTGCCGGAGCCGGACGCGTTAAGCCGTCATCTGGCTCGCAAATCGGACGCCCTGCTGCGCATTCTGCCGCTACAGCGGCAGGAGCTCGAGAAATATGAAATGGAGCGGCTGTTCTACGAACTGGAAATGCCGTTATCCCGGATTTTGGCCGACATGGAGAAGCAAGGCATCGCCGTCAATAAGGAGGCCTTGAAAGAGCTTGGCGTGGAATTTGAAGCCCAGATCAATAAATTGGTAACGCGAATTTATGAAATCGCCGGCCTGGAATTCAATATCAATTCAACAAAGCAATTAGGAGAAATCCTATTTGATAAGCTGGGGTTGCCGGTGATCAAGAAAACCAAAACCGGTTATTCGACGGATGCGGAAGTGTTGGAGAAGCTGGCACCTTACCATGAAATCGTGCAGTTTATTCTGGAATACCGCCAACTGGCTAAGCTTCAATCGACTTACGTCGAGGGCCTGCTGAAGGAGATCTCGCCGAAAACAGGTAAGGTGCATACGTATTTCCGGCAGACGATCGCCGCAACCGGACGCCTGAGCAGCCAATATCCAAACTTGCAGAACATCCCGATCCGCCTCGAGGAGGGCCGCAAAATCCGCAAAGTTTTTGTTCCTTCAGAGGAAGGTTGGTTTATTCTGGCGGCGGATTACTCGCAAATTGAGCTTCGTGTATTAGCGCATATTTCCGGTGATCCGGGGCTCCAGGAAGCGTTCCTGCATGATATGGATATCCACACCAAGACGGCAATGGATGTGTTTGGCGTTGGACCGGACCAGGTTGACGCCAATATGCGCCGTTCGGCCAAAGCCGTCAATTTCGGGATTGTCTACGGGATCAGCGACTATGGCTTGTCCCAGAACCTGAACATTACGCGTAAGGAAGCCGCCCGGTTCATCGATCAATATTTCGACGCCTTCCAAGGCGTCCGACGTTATATGGACGACATCGTGAAGGAAGCGAAGCGCGACGGTTACGTCAAAACGCTGTTGGAGCGCCGCCGCTATCTGCCAGAGATCAACGCGTCGAACTTCAACCTGCGCTCCTTCGCTGAGCGTACGGCCATGAACACACCGATACAAGGCTCCGCGGCGGACATCATCAAACTGGCAATGGTGCGGATGGACGAGGAACTGCACAAGCACGGGCTCAAGAGCCGTATGCTGCTTCAGGTCCATGACGAATTGGTTTTCGAGGTACCGCCGGAAGAGTTGGAGATCATGAGCAAGCTCGTGCCGGAGACGATGGGGAAAGCGTTAGAGCTCTCCGTGCCGCTTAAGGCCGAAGTGTCCAGCGGATTAAATTGGTACGAAGCGAAGTAGGTTCTTGGGATTACAACTTAGAATGAGGTGAGAGGATATGCCGGAATTGCCGGAGGTCGAGACGGTCCGACGGACCTTGACCCAATTGATCGTCGGGAAAACGATCCAAAGCGTCCACGTCTCCTTGCCGCGAATCATCCAACGGCCGGATGATATCCAGCGGTTTGAAGTCGAGCTCGCCGGACATACGATATTAGAGATTGGCCGCCGCGGGAAATTTCTGCGCATCATCATGGATGGGCTGGTACTCGTCTCCCATTTGCGGATGGAAGGGCGATACGGCGTTTATCAGACCGGCGATGAGGTGGAGAAGCATACGCATGTGATTTTCCGGTTTACAGATGGATCCGAACTCCGTTACAAGGACGTGCGCCAGTTCGGTACCATGCATTTGTTCTTGCCCGGAGAGGAATTTGCGCAGAAGCCTTTGGCCAAACTGGGGTTGGAGCCTTTGGAGGCCTCTTTTACGGCAAAGGCTTTTCAAGAGGTGATATCCAGGCGGTCTACCAAGATCAAGCCTGCGCTGCTAAACCAGGAATACATTGTGGGTCTGGGGAATATCTATGTGGATGAAGCCCTGTTCCGGGCGGGAATCCACCCGGAACATCCGGCGGACAAGCTAACCAAGCGGCAGATGGAGCGACTTCACACCGCTATCATAGATACGCTGACAGAAGCGGTGGAAGCTGGAGGATCCTCCATCAAGTCCTATGTCAATGGACAGGGAGAGATGGGAATGTTCCAACATTCCTTGCGGATGTACGGCCGACAAGGGGAGCCTTGCCTAAATTGCGGACAGCCGGTGGTGAAGACCGTTGTAGGGGGACGGGGAACGCATTATTGCCCGAAATGTCAGCCTGCATACCGGACAAGTCATAAGACGCGAGGCGCTAAACAAACGATAGATGAAATTTAGGTCGAAGCTCCAAGTCAAAACAGTGAGGTGTATTGGGAATGAACATCGGACTCACCGGAGGCATCGCCACCGGGAAAAGCACGGTTTCCCGCATGCTAGCCAACCTTGGCGCCGCTGTGCTTGATGCGGATTTGATCGCCAGGGAGATTATGGAGCCGGGCCATCCAGTGCTGGCGGCCGTCCGCGAACGCTTTGGACAAGGGGTGCTTCACCCCGATGGAACGCTCAACCGCAAAAAGCTTGGCGAAATCGTCTTCTCTCATCCGGAGGAGCGTAAGGCGTTGGAGGCGTTGACGCATCCCGCCATCCGTTCCGAAATGAAGCGGCGTCTGGACGAGCTGGAACAAGAGGATCCGCACAGACTGGTGGTGGCGGATATCCCTTTGCTTTACGAATCGGGTCTCGATCCGTTATATGAAGAAATTATGGTCGTATACGTGCCCCGGGAGCTTCAAATGTCTCGATTAATCCAGAGGGACGGGTTATCTCGGGAAGCGGCCGAACAGCGTTTAAGCGCCCAGATGGACATCGAAGTAAAGAAGGAGAGGGCGGATATTTTGATTGATAACAGCGGTGGACTAGACGAGACAAAGCGGCAGATTGACGTCTTTTGGCGGGATAAGGGGCTAAAATGAGGTGGCTTCGCAAAAAGAGGGTTCTGCTTCTCCTGTTTATTGGCTTCACGGGCCTCATCTTTTTAAATTCCACCTGGCTTTCGTTATTTTATCCGATTTATTATAAAGAAGAAATTCGTCTGCATGCCAAAAACAACGGTCTCGATCCGTTTATCGTTGCGGCGATTATCAAGGTGGAGACCAATTACAAATCGGGGGCGGAGTCCCGAAAAGGTGCGCTTGGAATTATGCAGATTATGCCGGATACGGCGGAGTGGGTCATCTCCAAAGCGAAGCTGCCCGATACGACGTTAGAGGACATCCGCAACGAGACCGAAACGAATATCCGGATCGGCACGTGGTACCTGGGGTCGTTATCCGAGCAATTCGAAGGCAACCCGATCGCTATGATCGCCGCCTATAATGCCGGGCCGACGAATGTAAAGAACTGGCTGAAGAGCGGACGATGGGATGGCCGGCTGGAGACGGCACAGAATATTCCGTTTGGCGAAACTAGGCATTACGTTCAGCGGGTCTCGCATTATTACAAGCAGTATGTGAAGATTTACGACGAGTTTTAGGTGGATTATTGCGAAAATATAAAGAAAGCATTGACCGGCTAATTGCCAGTCAATGCTTCCTTTGGTGATCGGATTATTTGAATTGACCTGCCAGCTGTTGTTCAGCCAAGGTCACCAAACGTTTCGTAATGAAACCACCGATCGAACCGTTTTCGTAAGAGGTCAGGTTACCAGCATATCCGTCTTGTGGGAAAGAGATGCCAAGTTCCTGAGCAATTTCATATTTCATTTGATCCAAAGCTCCGGAAGCTTGTCTAACCACCAGGTCGTTCGAAGAGTTATTATTTTGGGCCATGATTGTTCACCTCCTTGTGGTTGGTAACAGTATTATGTGCCGGACTATCAACTTCAATCCGATGAATTTAAAGTAATTTATTGCCATTAAGTAAAAAAGGCCGTCATTATGGCATATAGAGGGGAGGTGTTCTAGCTTGAAATGTCCGTATTGCGATTATTTAGGGACGAAAGTACTGGATTCAAGGCCGGCTAACGAGAACCGCTCGATCCGTCGCCGCCGCGAGTGCGAGAAATGCAGTCGTCGGTTTACAACGTTCGAAATGGTGGAGGAAATGCCGCTGATCGTGATTAAGAAGGATGGAAGTCGCGAGGAATTTAGTCGGGAGAAAATGCTGAGAGGCTTGATCCGAGCCTGCGAGAAACGCCCGGTTTCCGTTGAGCAGCTGGAATCGATCGTCTCCGAGGTGGAACGTTCCCTGCGCCATTCGGCCAACGCAGAGGTTGAAAGCCGGGGGATTGGCGAATTAGTCATGGAGCAGTTATATCCGGTGGACGAGGTGGCCTATGTCCGGTTCGCTTCGGTTTACCGTCAATTTAAAGATATCAATATGTTTATGAAAGAACTGAAGGGCCTGCTCTCCAAAAATACGGGGGTCACGGAATAGTTTCTTTTACTAAAGCACTCTTCGCTGCTAAGCGCGAGAGTGTTTTTTTTATATTTTGCACAGAATAATCAGAACTAGATGAGGTATGTCTCATCATTTTACACAAAGTTTACAAAACGAAAACACAGGATTGATCTTCGCTTTCTATAATCAAATTGTAAAACACATAAGGGGGATACCTAAGACAATGAAAAAGAGTATGCTATTGGTTTTGACATTGGTGTTGAGCTTGACGCTGGCGGCATGTGGTCAAAACAACAATGCGGCACAAAACAACACGGCTGGAACGAACGGCAGCACTACGGATGAAGCATCCGCGAACAACGGCGGCAACGCAGCAACGTCGGAACTTTCCGGGTCGATCCTGGCGGTAGGTTCCTCGGCATTGCAACCTTTGGTAGACCAAGTATCGAAAAAATTCATGGATCAAAATCCTAAAGTTTCTATACAAGTTCAAGGTGGAGGCAGCGGCACGGGTCTGACGCAGGTCTCCGGAGGACAGGCGGACATCGGGAACTCCGACGTTTTCGCGGAAGAGAAACTGGAAGCTGCTCAAGCCAGCGAACTGGTTGACCATCAAGTTGCAGTCGTGGCGATGGCTGCCGTCGTGAATCCGGATATCACCATCGACAATTTGACAAAAGACCAACTGGTACAAATTTTCACGGGTAAAGTCACGAACTGGAAAGACCTTGGCGGTCCCGATCAAGCGATTCAAATCGTCAACCGTCCTTCGAGCTCCGGGACTCGCGCAACGTTCGAGAAATATGCTTTGGGCACAAAAACGGAAGACCTGCAAGGTTCGATCCAAGAGGATTCCTCCGGTACGGTTAAGAAGCTTGTCGGCGAAACGCCGGGGGCGATTGGTTACCTTGCCTTGTCCTACCTTGACGATTCCGTCAAAGTTGTGAAATACGAAGGCGTTGAAGCTACAGAAGAGAACGTAGCAAACGGAACTTATCCGGTATGGGCCTATGAGCACATGTACACCAAAGGCGAGCCAAACGAAGTTGTTAAAGCGTTCCTGGACTTCATGGTTTCCCCTGACGTACAAGGCGACAACGGCGACGTTGTAGAGCTTGGTTATATTCCGGCAAGCAAAATGCAAGTTCAACGCGATGTGGATGGCAAGATCACACAGAAGTAACCAATAGGACTCGATAACATCATATCGGCGCGGCAAGAGGCGGACTGTTCTGCCTCTTTCTGTGCTGTTATTAAAGGGAGAGGTTTCATGGCTCAGTCCGGCGGAAGAAAAAAAATACAACCGCATATCGTCGAGGAATGGACCGGCAAAATTTACGCTTCGTTTTGTATCGTATTGCTGGTCGTCACCATCTTCTCGATGGTTTATTACGTAGCAACCAAGGGGTTAAGCACCTTTTTTCAAGACGGGATCGCATTTCGCGAAATATTCGGCAGTACGAACTGGAAACCGGATGGGGAACCTCCGGTATTCGGTGCCCTTCCGTTTATTTTGGGCTCATTCGGCACCTCGATTTTGGCGGCGTTGATCGCGGCCCCGCTCGGCATTTGCGCAGCTTTATTTATGGTCGAAATTATGCCAAAGTTCGGGAAGAAATATCTGCAGCCGGTCATCGAATTGCTGGCTGGGATCCCTTCCGTTGTATATGGTTTTGTGGGGCTCAGCGTCATCGTGCCTTTCTACCGGGATATTTTCCCGGGACAAGGTCTTGGTATCTTGGCCGGAGCGACCGTGTTGTCGATTATGATCTTGCCAACGATAACTTCGATTGCCACCGATGCGCTAGCTGCTCTGCCTCCCGGTTTGAAAGAAGGTTCTTACGCACTCGGCGCAACGCGCTGGCAAACCTTGTATCGGACCGTTTTGCCGACAACCATGCCGGCTTTATTAACTGGGGTCGTATTGGGCATGGCCCGGGCTTTCGGGGAAGCCCTGGCGGTACAGATGGTCATCGGGAATGCGCCGCATATTCCGCGTTCTCTCTTTGAATCCACCTCCACCTTGACCAGCGTGATTACGCTGAGTATGGGGAATACGGTGATGGGATCGACGCAAAACAATGTCCTTTGGACGCTGGCGCTGATCTTGATGCTAATGACGTTCATATTCGTCTTTATCGTCCGGTGGCTGGAAAGGAGAGCAAAACGATGAGCGCAAAAACTGTAGACAAAATCGCAACGGCCGTCATTGTCGCTTTGGCCGGATTGATCGTTCTCATTATGGCGGGTTTACTCGGCTTTATTTTAGTTCGGGGGTTGGGGCATATCAGCTTCGACTTTCTTACGTCACCGCCCGAAACGATTAAGGAAGGCGGCGGGATCGGCCCGCAATTATTCAACTCTTTATTCCTTCTGGTCTTAACGATGATCATCACCGTACCGCTAGGTATCGGGGCAGGGATCTATATGAGCGAATATGCCAAACCGGGGAAAATCACCGATTTTATCCGGTTAATCGTGGAAGTGTTATCCTCCTTTCCGTCGATCGTCGTTGGTTTGTTCGGTCTGCTCGTACTCGTAAATGTATTCGGATTTGGGTTTTCCCTGTTCTCGGGTGCATTGGCTTTAACGATTTTTAATCTGCCGCTGATGGTGCGGATCACGGAGCAGGGATTAGCCAGCGTGCCGCAGGCTCAGAAGGAAGCCAGTTTGGCGTTGGGCTTGTCCAAATGGAAAACGATCCAATCGGTCATGCTCCCGATCGCTACGCCGATTATCCTGACCGGGACCATTCTGGCTGCAGGTCGCGTGTTTGGCGAAGCTGCGGCGCTGCTGTTCACCGCCGGCATGAGCAGTCCGCGGCTTGACTTTAGCAACTGGAATCCGCTTAGTCCGACGTCACCGCTAAATCCGTTCCGTCCGGCGGAAACGCTGGCCGTTCATATCTGGAAGATCAATTCCGAAGGTTTGGCACCGGACGCACCCGAAATCGCCGCCGGCGCTTCGGCCGTACTGATATTGACCGTGCTGGCATTTAACTTGCTGGCCCGCTGGCTCGGACGCGTGATGCTCAAGAAATTTACGGCGACGAAATAGGAGGACGAAGCCAAGTGCCTAATATCGAATTATCAACGAAAGACTTAAGTGTTTTTTACGGAGAGAAGCAAGCCGTTAAGAATATATCGCTTGATTTTGCCTCCCGGCAAGTTACCGCATTGATCGGTCCTTCCGGCTGCGGTAAATCCACCTTTCTGCGCAGCTTAAACCGGATGAATGACCTCATCAGCGGAGCAAAGATCACGGGAGAAATCTGGATCGGGGAAGACAATATCAATGCTCCGAAGACGGATGTCGTGCTGCTGCGGCAAAAGATCGGCATGGTCTGGCAGCGTCCGAACCCGTTCCATAAGTCCATTTATGAAAATATCGCTTTCGGGCCGCGATACCACGGGATCCGGAATAAGAAGAAGCTGGATCAAATCGTCGAGGAATCGCTTATCAAAGCGGCGCTATGGAACGAGACGAAAGATCGACTGCATACCTCCGCCTTAGCTTTATCCGGCGGCCAACAGCAGCGCCTCTGCATTGCCCGTTCGATAGCGGTTAGTCCGAGCATCATCCTGATGGATGAACCGGCTTCAGCCCTGGATCCGGTGTCCAGTGCCAAAATCGAAGAATTGATTGCTGATCTGAAGAAGGATTATTGCATCATCATCGTGACGCACAACATGCAACAAGCGGCTCGAGTGTCAGAGAAGACGGCTTTCTTCCTGATGGGGGAACTGGTCGAGTATGACGATACGAGCAAGATCTTCACCAATCCGTCCGAGAAACGGACGGACGATTATATTTCCGGTCGGTTCGGTTAAGCCCGGCTGCTGGATTCACCAAACAAACAGGTCAAACCGGGGACTCCCTTTCCGGTCTGGCCTTCTTCTCGTTTTCGGGGACAATACCGGGCCCGGGGCGGGGGTTCGCCCCGTCCGGGGTCCCTTTTAGATTGGAAAATCTCCGTATATACTGATAACATGGAAGAAAGGACACAAGTGGCGTTGGCAGCGCCTGGAATGACTAAAGGAGATTAGATCATGAACGTGCTGGATTGGATAGAAAGGATGTTTGAGCAATACGGCTATTTTGTCCTGCTGCTCGGACTTCCCATCGATTTTATCGCGCTGCCGCTACCGCCGGGTCAAACGACATTGACCTATACCGGATATTTGGCTTATAAGGGCCTCCTTGATTTTCTGCCGGCTGTGCTGGCCGGATACGCAGGGGCGGTGATCGGAGTGACCATCACCTATTGGATCGGACACCGGGTTGGCGCGCCGCTGATCGAACGGTACGGAAAGTGGATTCTGGTAAAACCTTCGCATTTGGACAAAACAAGACGAGTCTATGAGAAATATGGCAACAAGATGCTGTTGATCAGTTTCTTCGTGCCTGGTGTTAGACAGTTTTTCGGTTATTTCGTCGGTATTATCCGCATCCCATTTCGAACCTTCGCTTTGTATGCATACACCGGGGCAGCTCTTTGGGTCGTTACTTTTGTGAGCATTGGATTTGTGTTTGGCGAACAGTGGCAGGTCGCCATCGACCTGGTTGAGAAATATTTGAAGTATTTTTTTATGGGGTTGGGGGCGCTGCTCGTGCTGCTCGTGTATATGAAGTGGCGTCGATGGAGGCTGAAGATAGCCAAACTATCCCGGTAATACCCAAAAGGCGCAGGATGTTGATCCTGCGCCCTTTTTATTTCTTTCGACTTTTTTTATTTTCGGGTTTGCTTCGGAGCAGCATGAATTCGTCAATCAGCGTTTCCTCGGTATCGCTGCTGGATGTGCCGCTGCCGTTCCCTGCTTTTTCTTCCTTCAGCTTTAACAGGGAGAGCAAATCGAAAAAATCCCCGAGCACGGTGAACCCGGCTCCGATAATCGCCAGGTCATCCGAGGAGATATCATTGTCTTGGAGTCTTTGGTACTGACGTCTTTTTTTTCCTCCCAAGAACACCACCTGCTTTTAAGATTGACTTGTTTCATCATATGCAATGAGCAAAAGTCGTGATTAGGCGGCTGCAATGGACCGGATCTGAAGCTCAGGTTATTTAGACAATCTGGCATGAAAAACCCATTTTTGCTGAACTCCGCGAATGTCCCGATCGTTCGCAAGCAGGTCGTAATATGATGTTCTATATTTAAAAAGGAGGGAAAAATCAATGTCGGGATATGAAAATGGCGTAGGCAACGTAGGTTACGGTGGTTTCTGGACTTCTACGGGTACAATCCTGGTTCTGTTCATCCTGTTGGTCATCGTTTCCAGAGCGCTTATCGTATAATCGAGGCGTACACCTCCACAAAGGCCCTGCTGCAGCGGGGCCTTTGTTTTTTTTATAACACTGACCGTAACTGTCAGTGTTTCCTCGCTATACTCAAGTCAAAACTATATTTTGCGGGAGGAAACAAGATGTTTGTCAAAATCGAAGAGTTTATTGAAGCCTGGACGGAGGAGAGTAAATTGACGGAACGCATCATGGAAGCGCTAACCGATGCATCATTATCCCAGCCGATTGTGGAAGGACGCAGAACTTTAGGGCAGATTGCTTGGCACTTGGTTGGATCGATCCATTACATGACCCATTGCGGTTTGAATTTCGCTGGCCCGGCTGGCGGTGAGCATGTTCCTGCATCAGCGGCAGAGATTGCGGAGGAGTACCATCGCATCAGCGAGGCGCTCATCGAGGCGGTCCGATCTGAGTGGACGGACGAACAGCTGCTGGCAACGACGGAAATCGCGGGTGAACCGTGGCCGAACGGAGCCTCACTCCGGTTTACACTCATGCATCAAGCGCACCATCGGGGACAAATGACCGTATTGATACGTCAGGCCGGGCTTCGTCTACCCGATGTCTACGGACCGACTTACGAGTCCTGGATCGAACAAGGAATGGAGCCGCTGGCCTAAAGCGGTCAGGGCGGTTAAAATAGAAGCAACATTTCACCGGAAAGGGTGATGCGCATGTCCAAAGCGGATCATATGTTGTCGATTCTATGGCTCCTTCGGTCTGGCCGGAAGATGACCGCCCGTCAGTTGGCCGACGAGCTGGAGGTTCATATCCGTACTGTGTACCGATGCATCGACTCGCTCTGTGCCAGCGGCGTGCCAATTGTGGCCGATGCCGGGCCGGGCGGCGGTTACCGGATTCTCGGCCGATTTGCGGAATCACCACTGATGTTTGACGCGGAGGAGCAGAAGGCGCTGGTGCATGCTTCGATTTTTGCCCGGGAAGCCGGATATCCGTTTAGTGAGGCGTTAATCCGCGCGGTGGACAAGCTGAAGCTGTACACGAACGAAGAACAGCTGGAGCAAATCGAACGCCACGGTCGCGGCATGTCGGTGATCTATCCGCCGGTGGATGAAAGGGAGCAGTCCTTCCTGCAAACTCTGGAACTGGCGTCGGCTGAAGGCTGTTCGCTGGAGATGGCGTACCGGGGAGGTAAAGATGAGGCCGCCGTCGACCGTGTGTTCGATCCTTACGGCATCGTACACTGGAAGGGGAGCTGGTATACTGTCGGCTACTGTCGGTTGCGGCAGCGGCTTCGCAGTTTTCGGGTCGACCGGATCAAACGATTGGAACGTAGCGAGGAGCGGTTCGAACGGCCTTCCCATTTTTCCGCCAAAGCGTTCTTGTTAGGGAATTTGTTGCCGGAGTCGTTGGAGGATGCCTCCTTACTCACGGTGAGAATCCAAGGCCACGAACGAGCCTTAAACGAGCTGCAGCGTCACTGGATGTTTGGTCACACCTTAGTTCAGCGAAACGAAGAGGAGGCGGTTTTCCGGATGGAAAGCGCCTCCTTGCTCACCTATGTGCCTTATTACTTGCTACCGTATGGGAAAGCTCTAACGATCATGGAACCTGACGTCTTGATCAAACGCATGGCGGAAGTCAGCCAGACGATGGCTGAACATTATCAACAGATGCAGGTGCGTAGCACAGAAGGCAAGGAAGGGTAAGCAAAGGTCCGCGCATCACCCTTTCGTTCCCCCTTGCAAACCGAACCCCTTGGACATAAATCGTTGGGATAAGATGTACAGCACAATGGACGGGATTGCGTACATAATGGAGAAAGCAGCGAGATTGCCGTATTCAATCATCCCGTATTGACCAAAGAACTGGTACAGCTTTAGGGAAGCCGGGAAGTTTTCCGGATTTTGCAGCAAAATGTAAGGGACGAAGAAATTCCCCCAGCTGCCTGAGAAGGTGAAGATCGCCACCGTACAGATCCCCGGGACCATCAGTGGCGCAACAACCTTACGGATCCCCATAAACACGGAGGCCCCGTCTACCCAAGCCGCTTCCTCCATATCCAGTGGGACGGAGTCCATGAAGTTCTTCAGCATCCATATGCCGTAAGGCATGGAAGAAGCCACATAAAACAGGATCACGCCGAAGATCTGGTCATATAACTTCAGGCTAAGGAACAGCTGATAAACCGGGACCATTACCGCGGTGATCGGCAGAGAAGTCATGAACAAGATGGTCAGCATAAACGGCTTCTTGTACTTCATCTGGTACCGGGACAACGGATAGGCAGCGAGCAGCGCCAAGATGACGACAAGCACCGCCTGCCCCAGCGACATGATCAAGCCAATCAGGAATGCGCGCTGGTTCTCGCGGCTGGTGATGACCTCGATGTAATTGTCCGCCGTCACCGCCTTCGGCAGCTTCAGTGTTTGCATTGCATTGGCGTCGACGGAAGCAACCGCGACCCATAACAAAGGCAAGACGAAGCAGATCCCGATGAAGGTGAGGATCGCATAGGGCATGATTCGGTAGATGATTTTCCGTTGTTTTGCGCTCATAACGAAGTCTCCTTGCACTTGGACTATTTCAACGAGCGGGTATAGAACAAGCTGAGCACGATCCCGATTAACAGAAGCAGTAAGGAGATCGCGGTGCCGTACCCGAGTTGATAGTTCACGAAGGCTTGGTTGTACATAAAGATTGGCAGCGTGGTCGTGGATGTACCCGGCCCCCCGCCGGTCATGGCGTAGATTAACCCGAAGACGCCCAATGTCTGCAGCGTGACCAGCATCATGTTGGTGGTAAAGGTCTCCTTGATGTAGGGGATAATGATCCGAGTCAGGACCTGCCACCGTGAGGCGCCGTCAACAACCGCGGCTTCTTCCACCTCGCTTGGTACATCGTCCAACGCCGCTTGAAAGACCAGCATCGAGAAGGCCGTGCCGTGCCAAATGTTGGCGAGGATGATGGTCAGCATCGGAACGGTATACAGCCAAGTAACGGCTGGAATTCCCAGCGAGGTGATGATCGAGTTCAGCGTGCCTTCGTCACCGAAGAAGCTGTACAAGCACAATGCGCAGACGATCTCCGGGGTGACCCAACCGGCCAGGACAATCGTGCCGATGACCCGGCGGAACGTCTTATTCTTATGCTTCATAAGCAGGGCGATGAGAAAGCCCAGCACCTGCTGCCCGATGACCGCCGAGCCAAACAGAAAGACGAGCGTATTCCATATGCTGATCTTAACCGTCGGGTCTTTGAACATGTGGAGATAGTTGTCGAAACCGACGAATTTCAGTTCTCTGGCGGATTCCCCCGTTAAGGCGAGGTTCGTAAACGAGTAAAAGAAGGTCAGAAAGACCGGATAGATAAAAAATACCAGCATGATTGCAATCGAAGGGAGCATGAAATACAGCCATGCGTACGAATTTCGTTTTCTGGAGTAACCTTCCGCCGCCATGCTGCTCATTTTTGGATGACTCCGTTCTCACCTACGATGCGGGTCACGTCCTGGGCATACTTTTGGGCTGCATCCGAAGGGGAAGTACCTGTGGCAACCGACTCAACCATCGTTTGGATTTGCGTCGATACCTCCGGGTATTTGTCCTGCGCCGGGCGGAACTCGGCGTTCTGTAAGTATTCCGTAGCGATCTCGTTAAACGGCATTTTTGTGTACCCCGGATCCTTGGCGACATCGGCCCGGACGGTAATATTACCCGAAGCGGTAACCAGCTTTTGGCTGTTTTCCTTATTTAGCGCATATTTGATAAACTCCCAGGCTTCGTCTTTATGCTTGGCGTTGCTTGGAATGGACAAGGCCCAGCCTCCGGCAAGGGTGATGGAACCCGGTGCCTGGCCTTGGCTGGTTGGCATGGGGGCAAAGCCTAACACATCCTTGTATTCCGGCCAAGGGGATGCTCCGGAATCAAGATAGTTTCCCGTGATCCAGGAGCCGTCGAGGGAGATGGCTAGCTTGCCCTGTGGCAAATATTCGCGGGAAGCGGTGTTGCCGGCCTGCCCGTTCAGGACTTTGGAGAGCGGAGGTCCAAGCTTCTCCTTGTTCACGGTTTCAACAAACCCTAACGCATCCAAGATCCCTTGGCTTTGAATGATCCATTTGCCGCTTGCATCGTCATACAGCCGTTCGCCCGTACCATACAAGAGCATTTCGTACGTTTGCATGGACGTGGCTTCCCCGGTCGCCTTTCCCATGTTCATCCAGATTGGAACGATGTCCGGCGCCTTCTCCTTCACTGTGCGAGCCGCATCAAGCACTTCCTCCCAGTTCTTCGGTGTCCAATCCTCGGGGAGGCCCACCTGCTTGAAGATTTGCTTGTTGTACCAAAGCCCGCGTGAGTCGGTATTATACGGTACTCCGTACACCTTGCCGTCGCTGGCGGTTACGCCCTTCTTCATCGCCTCGATGAACGAACCGTTCGTCCAGTCCTCCCAGCCCTTCAACCGTTCGTCCAGCGGTTCCAGATAGCCGGCACTGGCGTCGGAATTGAGGATAAACGTATCCTCTGTTACGATATCCGGCGCAGTATCTTTGGACTTTAAGGCCAAGGCAATCTTGGCAAAATAATCACCTTCCGATGCTTGGATCGGCGCCGGTTTGATCTCGACCTCCTTATTTGGATAATCAGCGGCAATTTCCGTTAGCCAACGATACAGCGAGCCTTTCTCTCCGGCTCCGTCATCCCGGTACGTCACGGTAATCGTTGTTTTTCCGGAACTGCCCGACTTGTCACCGGACCCGGAACACCCGGCTAGCAGTGTCCCGCCCAAGGCCGTGCACAACAAAACGGAAGCGATGGCCCAACTTCTCTTTTTCATGAATGACATGTTGTTCCCTCCCTGTTTTCGTATCCTCTTTGGGTTTGGCTCCTCTCAGGTTGTGAAAGACATTACGTTGTATCCGCTTTCATGCCTTCCAGTAAAACATACTTATCGATAGAAAGATTTATTCAGGAATCGCCTCGAAAAACTATTGACCGAATCGGTTTATGGCAGTATGATCTTATCGACCGATTCGGTTCATGGTGCACGGGAGGTGAAGATATGGAGAAATTTTGGAGTTTGCCCTTGGAAAAACAACATGGCATTATCGATGCGGCTTTAGCGTGTTTCGGTACCAACGGGTACAAGAAGACGTCGATGAACGACATCGCCGCGGAGGCCGGGATTTCTAAGGCGATGGTCTTCCATTATTTCGGCACGAAGAAAGCGTTGTATCTCTATTTGATCAACTACTGCAGCGATTTAGTGATGAACGAAATCAATTCGAAGTTCGATGAAACACTGACGGATTTCTTCGAAAGGATTAAGCAAGCCACGAACATTAAAGTGTCTGTAATCGGGAGGCATGCGGCAGTGCTGTCTTTTTTGACCAGTGTGTATTTCGAAACGAATGAGGAAGTGCGGCAGGACATTACGGCGATTTTGGCCAAAGGGGAGGACATCCGGAATCGGATCGCCTTGTCCGGTGTGGATGAATCGAAGTTTAAGGAAGGTATCGATCTGCAGCTTCTCATGAACATGCTGACCTGGATGGCGGAGGGGTTTACCAGTCAGATGTCCAGGGGGAACAAAATAGATATCGAGGTCATTGCAAGGGAGTTTTTCCGTAGCATCGACATGCTGAAAGCGCAGTTTTATCGGCCGGAGTATTTGTAAGTGGCGGCGGTTTATTCGAGAAGGAGGGCGTACCATGAGCGTGATTGAAGTGAAAAACCTCACAAAGAAATATGGGAATTCGAGAGGCATTACCGACGTAAACCTGCAGGTAGAAGAGGGGGAGATCTTCGGCTTTATCGGTCCCAATGGGGCTGGGAAGTCGACGACGATTCGGACACTGTTAGGACTCATTTACCCGACAAGCGGCAGTGCAACCCTGTTTGGCAAGAGCTGCATTCAACACCCCGAGATCCGCAGGGAGCTCGGATATCTGCCTTCGGAAGTCTTTTATTATGATGGCATGCGCGTGATCGACTTACTCAACTATTCCGCAAGCTTTTACAAGAAGGATTGCACTAAACGAATCAAGGAACTGGCAGAGCGAATGGACTTGGATCTGAAGAAGAAAATCGACGACCTATCCTTCGGGAATAAAAAGAAGGTTGGAATTGTGCAGGGGCTGCTTCATGAGCCGAAACTCATTATTCTCGACGAGCCAACCAGCGGGCTGGATCCGCTGATGCAGCAGACCTTTTTTGAACTGGTCGCGGAGGAGAACCGGAAAGGGGCGACCGTATTTTTCTCGTCCCATATCCTCAGTGAAGTGCAGAAGATGTGCAGCCGCGTCGCCTTCATTAAGGAAGGGCGGATCATCAAACAAGAGAAGATAAGCGACCTGCAGGACAACAGTTACAAGAAAGTTAGCTTGGAGGCAAAGTTCGCGATCGATCCGACTGCTTTCCAAATGGACGGTGTCAGTAATCTTGAGTTGAAAAGCTCTGCGGCCAGCTTCATCTTTAAAGGCAACCTTAACGCGATGATGCAAAGAATTGCCGAGGTTGAACTGACCAACATCTCTATCGTGGAGCCTGATTTGGAGGAAATCTTCATGCATTACTATGTGAAGGAGGAATAGCTGCCATGAATATGGTACTGCATGAACTGAAATCAATGAGGAAATCAGCGATTGTTTGGACCTGCGCAATGATCGCCTTGGCTGCGCTCTACTTGTCCATTTATCCCAGCGTAGCGAGCGATGCGTTGGATTTCAAAAAGCTGCTCGGCAGTTACCCGGAATCCGTTCAGGCCATGCTGGGCATTGATTTGGATACGGTCACCTCGATCTTGGGGCTATATTCCATGATTTTCTCCTTTATCGCTTTATGTGGCGCGATCCAGGCAATGAACCTTGGTGTATCGATTCTGACCAAGGAGTCGAGGGAGAGAACAGTGGATTTTCTACTGGTCAAACCCGTGTCGCGAGCGCAAGTCGTCAACTCCAAACTGTTGGCAGCTTTGCTGATCTTGGCGGCGATGGATATCGTCTTCTACGCGGCAACGTCGCTTATCGCTAACGGAGTCAAAATAGAGGATTTCAGCCAAAAGCTATTTTTGATGATCAATTTGACTCTACTTTTTGTTCAGCTCATGTTCCTGGCGATCGGCATGGCGTCCTCCGTGTTTTTTACCAAACTCCGGAGCGTCCTTCCGTTATCGCTGGGCGTTGTGTTCGGATTATATTTGATTGGCGCCTTGCTCGCGACCGGGGAGGACAAAGAGGTTTTACGTTTTGTCTCGCCCTTTAAATATTTCGAGCCTTCCTACATTCTGGCCCATGCCGGTTACGAGACGCCTTACCTAATCGCCGGCTCCGTTATTGTTGTGGTTGCGATGGCGTTGAGTTACGCGGTATACCTGAAAAAAGATATCCATGCCGTCAGCTAAAAACTGCGCTTTGGACTCGATCGAACGGAGGAGTTGCGATGAATATATTCAGAAGGGAACTCAGGGCGCACCGGAAGGGCCTGATCATCTGGGGCGTGTGCCTGTTCTTGCTGGTCGTCAGCGGGATGAGCAAGTATTCGGCCTATTCTGCCGGCGGCGCGAGCAGCGAGGTATTTGATGCCTTACCGCAAACGATGAAGGCGTTGCTTGGAATCGGGTCGTTTGATGTCACGCAAATGAGCGGATTCTTTGCCATGTTATTTTTGTATATCGAGCTGACAGTGGCTATTCATGCGGTGCTGCTGGGGAGCGGGATCATCGCCAAAGAGGAACGGGATAAAACGGTCGAATTCCTTATGGCGAAGCCGGTGTCGCGGGGAAACGTCATTACGGCCAAACTGCTGGCCTCTTTGGTCCAAGTGGTGATTCTGAATCTCGTCACCCTGGTCTCCTCGCTCGTGATGGTCTCCGCCTACAATAAAGGAGAGGCCATCACAGGGGAAATCCTGCAATTCATGACCAGCTTGTTGCTGGTTCAGTTCATCTTCCTATCGATGGGAACGGCACTTTCAGCCTTGTTGAAACGGCCTAAAACCGCGGGCTCCATTGCCACAGGGATCCTGCTGGGATGCTTCGTCATTTCCAAAATCACCGACTTGACAGACGAACTGGATGCTTTAAACGTGCTCTCTCCCTTTAAGTACTTCAGCTATGAACGCATCGTAAAGGGAGAAGGGATTCATGCAGGGATTGCCGCTCTATCCGTCATTTTGGTGGCGGTGCTGGTCTTTGCCACTTATTCGGCATATCGCAAAAGAGAATTAAACGTTTAAACGTTGCACGGCAGAGGCAGACCTCTGCCCATGAAGCGGCGCGGCCGGATAATCGGCCGCGCCGCTTCGGGATCGGTTGGTCCGTTTCGCCGATGTTCTTGCCGTTTACATGCGATCCGGGGCCGGCAACCCTATCACATCCAGTACATCGGCAATTGTATTCCATCCGGCCTCCGTCTCATTCAAAGAGACGAAGGCTTGCGCGCTCGCGGTACCACTCTTGTTGTTAAACTCCATGTTTAACCACTCTAGGGATAACGGCCTGTTTGCCGTGGTTGCCTACCTCGTATACGTTCAGCAACCATTCTCATGGGTCCGCTTCGCTGTATGCCCTGTACCGGCTTCCACCCTCCCGGCTCGCTAGGACTAGAACCAACAGCTACTCTCCCAATCGTCGAATTTGGGTTATTTTGTAATAGTATATCCGGCATTTTCCAAAAGTCAACCCTCGAATGCTCCTTCCGGCCCGAGTAGGAGATGAAAAAAATGGTAATACTCATACTACTTCACCAGAACAAAGGGGCTAGCGAACATGCATCAAACGGTCGAGTTCTTCGAAACGTTGCAGAAAAACCTGGAAGGACTTCGTGAACTTCTCGGCAACAGTTCGGATGTTGTGTTTCGCCAGCTTTTGCCATCCGGTCATACGCAAGTCGCTATAGTTTATATCGAAGGGTTAATCGACAGTCAACGCTTGCAACAGGATGTGATACGTCCGATTCTGGAGGCCTCTTCCGACGAGAAGGCGACGCCATCACGGCTCAAGGATGCGGTCTTAAACGTAGGAAGCCTTAGCTCAGTGACCACTTATGAGGATACATGTGACGGATTGTTATCTGGCCAAGCGCTGATCCTCATCGATGGGTATGCCGAAGGCGTGCTAGTTTCGGTTCCCGGGTTAGAGGAACGTGCGATTGCCGAATCGAAGGCGCATCCGATTATCCGAGGGCCTCAGGACTCATTTACGGAGGCGATACGCACGAATACCTCCTTGGTACGTCACAGGGTGAAGGATGCAAGGGTTCGCGTACATTCGATTCAGGCAGGCGGTAAAACCAAAACGGATTTAGCTCTTATGTACATGCACGGATTAGCGGATCAACAGCTCGTGAGTGAACTTATTGATAGACTGAGCAACCTCCGGGTTGATCGTGTTCTGGAGGGCGAGTACATCGAGGAAACGCTGAACAAGGACAATAAGCTTACGATTTTCCCTATGATGTACAATACGGATCGTCCTGATACGATCGCGGCGGGTGTATTGGAAGGCCGAATTGCCCTCTTTATTGACGGAACCCCATTCGTTCTCCTAGCACCAACCTTGTTCGTCGATTTTCTTCAATCCGCCGAGGATAATTATCAATCGTATCTATACGGGAGCGTTACCCGGTTACTGCGCTATTTATGCCTGTTGATTTGCTTATTAGCTCCTGCCCTGTATATCGCGTTGACTACCTATCATCAGGATTTAATTCCTACGGTGTTGTTATTGAATTTGATGGCACAACGTGAAGGGGTCCCGTTTCCGGCCTTCCTCGAAGCGCTGATCATGGAAGTGGTGTTTGAAATCTTGCGGGAAGCCGGGCTACGGATGCCGAGAACGATTGGACAAGCCGTGTCCATCGTCGGTTCGATCGTGATTGGACAAGCCGCAGTCGAAGCGGGCATCGTTTCTACCGTCATGGTTGTTGTGGTTGCAATAACTGCGATTTCCAGTTTCGCCATTCCGTCGTATTCCATGTCGATCCCGATCCGGATGCTGCGTTTCGGTTTCATGGCGATCGCATCAACTCTTGGAATTTATGGGTTGACTGTCGCTTTTATCATGCTTGTCGTGCATTTAAGCGGGCTCCACTCCTTTGGCATTCCTTATTTATCGCCCTTCGCCCCCTTCAAGTCGCGAAAGCAAGCGGATGCCATTCTCCGTTTCCCCTATCATTCTGGAGCCAAAGGACCGTAGAAACCAAGGAGATGATCCCCGTGTGTCGTCAGGGAAAACGATTTGTTCTCTTCCCCATATCCCTCGCGTTGATCGTGCTGCTCTCAGGTTGTTGGAACCACAATGAATTAAATGAACTCTCTATCGTGTTAGCCATCGGGATCGATAAAATGGATGATCACCATTATGAGGTCAGCTTCCAGGTCGTTGATCCCAATCAGATGTCACGGACCCGATCGTCCGATCGTACGCCTACGTCCATACTTTCGGTACGTGCGGAATCCATCAGTGAGGCCTTGCGAAAAACGGCGGGCATGTCATCACGGAAATTATATACGTCCCATCTGCAAATTTTGTTCTTGGATGAGGCCACGGCCAAGCAAGGGATTAATGAGCCGATGGACTGGCTGCTGCGCGACTATGAAATACGGCCTGTCTTTGACCTGGTTATTGTCAGGGACCATACGGCAAAAGACGCGTTATCCTTCGTGACCTCCACGGAACTTCTTCCTGCCCTGGATATGCATAAGGCATTAAAGTTGTCCTACAAAAGCTGGGCCCCGACAGTATACAGCCGGGCTAAGGATTTCCTGGAGAGTTTAAGCAAGGACGGGATCGAACCTGTTATTACCGGATTACAGCTGGGCAGTCAGATCGATAGGGCGCAAACGATGGATAATGTAAAGAAATCCACGCAGCATGCGAACTATTATTATAGCGGCATAGGTGTTTTTCAGGAGGATCACCTGGTTGGGTGGATGAATGAATCGGAAAGTCGAGCCTATAACTATTTGACGAATCATGTGGTCAGCAGTGTTAATAAAATCGATTGTCCGGATTCGAACTTCCAATATACGCTGGAAATCATTGATGCGAACGCGAATCTTCAACCAAGGGTCGTCAACGACAATCCGGTCCTTGAGGCTTCGATCAAAATCGTCAGCAATATTCACGAGATGGGCTGCAATAACATCGATCTCAAGAAAGAAGATGACCTGTTGAAGCTACAGAAACTAGCTGCAGACCAGTTTGTGGACACCTTAAATCTTGGAATACAGAAAGCGCAATCGCTGGGCGCGGACATCTTTGGGTTCGGCGAAGCTTTTCATCGGGCTTATCCGGCAAAATGGCACGAATGGAAAGGCGATTGGGACAGGCGGTTTCAAGAAATGGATGTTACCGTGAGCGTGAATATGGAAATACAGCGAAACGGGAAAATCATCAGTCCCTTCGGGATGAAGCAGAATAAACAGGAGTGAGGAAAAACGTGCTTTACGCCATTTTATTCGCGTCTGTGGCTATATCGATCTGGGAATACCGTAGGATGTACCGTAAAAAATATTTCAAGGACATCGTGGTGCATGCGGCATTCCTGTGCGTAGGCATCGTCCTCCTGGTTCTTCAATTGCTTAACATTCAAGTTCCGTCACCAACGCTGGCGATTCAAGCCTTATTCGGACCGGCAGGCAAGCTGCTCGCCAATTTATTATCTTGAGGGGTATCGGAATGAACAACCGTGGTTTAACCGTACGGCAATTTGCATTGTGGATGGCGATGTATCAAATCGGTAGCGCTTATCTCCTCATTCCATCGGGTCTTGCCACAGTTGCGGGACACGATGCATGGCTCTGCGTCGTGGTGGCCATAGGTATTCAATATCTGCTCGTCCCGTTGCTGACGGCACTTGCCGGGCAAATGCGAGGGAACTCATTTGTCCAATACCTTCGTCGTTTGTTCGGCAACACCTCCGGCTCCGTACTGTCGATCCTGTTTGTTTTTCTGTTTCCTTACTTAATCTTTATTTTCACGTTGCGAAATTTAAGCGATTTTATCACGACGTCAGTTATGCCGTTAACGCCTCCTTACGTTCTGTTGGCGCTGATGCTTGTTGCTGTCGTATTTGCCCTAAGGTCGGGAGTGCCAACGATTGGTCGTAGTTCGGAAATTTTATTCTTGTTCCTGCCTGCGATTTTTTTGTTGGTTGCCCTCTCGCTGTTGTCCGAGACCCATTGGCATAATCTAGCCCCTTTCCTGGAGTATGGCTGGAAGCCGATACTGCTAGGCTCCTTCCCGTTGTTAGCTTTTCCTTACTTGGAAACCGTCTTGTTTCTATTTCTAGTTCCGCATATTCCCGAATCCGTAAATTGGAGAAAGGCGGTCTGTTTGGGTTCCGCCCTTAGCGGCACCATGTACTTGCTTATGATGCTAATAACCACGGCGGCGCTCAGCGAGGGGGTCATGGCCAATTTGACGTTTGCCAGTTATTTCGTGGTACGAACGATCGCGATCGGCGATTTTTTTCAACGATTCGAGATTGTAATTACGATTTTTTGGTACACTTCGATCTTTTTCCGCCTGGTTTTTTTGTTGCAGGTATCCATTCAAGGACTGTCCGAAGCCTTCGCATTGAGGAGCAAGGATACGTTGATTATTCCGCTTGTACTGATCGCCATCGTTTTCTCCGGCATGATCTGGACCAATATGGCCTTTCTGATCGAGTTTATGCAGGTTTGGCCAATGTACGCCATGATCTTCGGAATCGCACTTCCGATTCTATTTTGGATCATAGGGAAAGTGAGGCTAAGGTCATGAAGGGAATGTGCCGGAGGAACGATAGGGGGGAGTGGATGGAGCAACTTACGTGAATAACAAACGTATGGGATTCCCTTCTTCGTAAAATAAAAATAAACCTCCGTCTCTGTTAAAGAGACGAAGGCTTGTGTGCAAGAGGTACGACTCTTGTTGTCGAACGGCATGATTAGCTACTCTGGAGTACAGCCACTCTCCTAAACGTCGAATTTGGAACTTGGGTCATTCTTGCGGCCTTCTATCCGTGGAGCGAGGAGCGGAGCCCACCTTGAGGCTGGCTCTACTCTCAGTAAAAAAGTAAGCCAGAGCCAGCAGTGGTACGATAACGCCGATCAGGGAGGTGAAACTCCAGCCGCCACGGGCATAAGACCAGCCGCCAACGGACGACCCAACAGCTCCTCCAATGAAAAAGATAGCCATAAATAATCCGTTGAGACGTCCCTTGGCTTCATTGCCAAGGGAATATACTGCCCGCTGTCCAAGGACTAAATTTCCCGAAACGGCCATGTCCAGCAGAATCGCAGCAACAACGAGCAGGGCGAGGGAGGTCATCGAATGACCGGGAACAAGATGTGTCATAACAAAAGCGAAGGCGGCAACGGTCATGGCCAATCCCGTCAAGAACTTGGTCCAGCCTTTATCTGCGAGTCTGCCCGCAATCGGTGCGGCAATTGCGCCTCCTACGCCGGCCAACGCGAACCAGGCGATCCCTTGCTGCGTCATGCCGAATTCGTCCGCCAAATAGAGTGGAACCACGGTCCAAAAGAGACTGAAAACGCCAAACAGACAAGCTTGATAAGCGGCCCGGCGACGGAGGATTGGCGTTTGTTTCAATAGAGTTCCCAAAGAAATGATCAACTTACCGTAACTTAAGATGGGCTCCGGCTTGCGTTCGGGAAGTACCCGGTGCAATACAATCGTTAAAAGTGCGATAGCTGCGGCAGAGAAGGCGAATACCGCCTGCCACTTCCAAAGGCCGGCAATGAAGCTGGCCACAGGGCGGGCGAACATGATTCCGAGCAAGAGTCCGCTCATGACATTTCCCACCACCCGGCCCTGATTGGGTCCAGATGCCAAATAAGTCGCATAGGGGACAAGGATTTGGGCTACCACGGATCCCAGACCGATAAACAAGGAAGCAGCGAGGAACAGGGGAGCACTCACGGCAAAGGATGCCGTCAACAAGGCGCAGAACGCTACGATCAGGAATAGGGTCACAAGACGACGGTTTTCTACGATGTCGCTGAGCGGAACGATAAACAACAGACCTAACACATACCCAATTTGCGTTAAAGTGACAATGAATCCGGATGCCCCAGATGTTAACCCCGTGGCGGCACTGATCGGTCCGATCAAAGTTTGAGAATAATATAGATTGGCAACGATAAGTCCGCAAGCGGCGGCTAACAAGAATAATATCCAGCTTGAAATCGGCTTTCTTTCAGGGGTTTGGTGCGCCATGATCATAAAAACTCCTCCTTGAATAATAAACTGAACGTATCGTTCACTAATTATTGATAAACAAATAATAAACTGAACGTATCGTTTTGTAAATAAAAATATTTTCGATCTAGGATGAATATTTAGTATAATGAACGTATAGTTTTTTTGCGGTAAAGGAGTAGGTTCAAGTGAACACCAAAAGAGGACGTCCGCGCAATCTGGAAACGCAAAACGCCATTCTTGCGGCTTCCTATGATTTGTTGCTGGAACAAGGCTTTGGATCGGTCACGGTGGAGAAAATTGCGGAGCGGGCCGGAGTCAGCAAAGCCACGATCTATAAGTGGTGGCCCAACAAAGCTGCAGTAGTCATGGATGGGTTCCTATCGGCATCTACGGCTAAAATTCCGGTTCCAGATACGGGTTCGGTATCCCAGGACCTGATCATCCATGTCACGAGATTGGTTCAGTTTATGACCAGCCGGGAAGGAAGTGTGATTAAGGAACTGGTTGGGGAGGGACAGGTTAATGTCGGATTGGCTGAGACTTATCGCTCTAGGTACTTTCAGCCCCGGAGGATTGAGGCAAGCCAGATTATTGAACGGGGAATCCGACGCGGAGAATTGAAGTACCAACTCGATCTTGAGTTATGCCTGGATCAAATCTATGGACCGATCTTTTATAGACTCTTGATCCTCAGCGATGGGTTGGATGAAAGCTACGTTGAAAATTTGGTGAAGTTATGTTTGGAGGGACTTACCGCGAGATAAAATCGGGAAACGTCCTGCTTGAAGACTTCTCTTCCTTATGATACATTATTTTCCATAGTGGATGTTTTGGTATGAAGCACATACCGCTTAGATCAGACTTGCTCTTGGAGCAAGGGGGGATCTAGGCGGTTTTTTTATTGATTCAGAAAGGGAGTGTGAATGATGAGTGAGTTCGATGATGTTTATTTGGAGTGGTTGGAACGACAGATCGATGAGGAAACCAATCCGAGAAGGAGGGAGTTTCTGCAAAAGGGATTGAGCCGGGGGACCACGGATTTTCTGCGATTCATTTGGTATCCCACCATCGGAAATTTCAACGATCTCTATCCTGAGTATGAGGTTCGCGATTTTAATAAATGGCTTCCGCTACCTCGATTTGGCCTATAGGCCGGGCAACGCCAAAGGCTGTATCGAGATTCAGGATTATCGAAGCCATGCTCGGGATATCGAAGCCGGTCGGTTTAAGGATTTGTGTATGAAGCAAGCTCTGCTGGCGCTAGACGATTGGTTGTTCCTTCCGATTGCCTATCTATCCATTCGGGAAGACCCGGGAGTCTGCAAGCAGCTGGTCCTATCCTTCGTCGGCAAGTTTCTGTCCAATGCCATATCCTCTTCCGACCTTCATTGGGCAGAAGCTGAAACCTTGAGGTTTGCCAGACGACTGTTGCGTCCCTTTACTCCGGCAGAGCTTGCGGATCATCTCGTTCTATCCAAGCAACATACACGAGCCATTCTACATGCTATGTATGACCGAAAGATGCTGGAAGTCGTGGACGGTAGACAACGGTATCGTACGTTCCGGCTTCCGAATGCCCGTTAGGGGCAAGGAGTACGGATGGCAGGAGAGATCTTAGGCTAAGGCTAGCTCTAACTCAACTTCCGGTGCTAAAGCTAATGCTAACTCTAATTTTAATGCAGGTGTTACTCTAATGGTGATGCTACTCTACGCTGATGTTACTCTAATGCTGATGCTACTCTACGCTGATGCGAGCTGCCCCCCTCTTGCTAACTCTAACGCTTGTGAGCCACGTTATCTCGCCAAATTTGGTCTCGGAAAAATTCTAACGACGATGAGACACTCTATTAACGCGAAAATCGAGAAAAATGGGAGTGAAATAGGGGAATAGGCTCTGTAGTAAGCGTTAGAATTGTAAAGTGCCATTTTTGGAGCAAATAAGATCAGTGGCAAGCGTTAGCGGATTGTAGAATGGGCTAGATGGATGAGCTAGATGCATATGAACTAGATGGATGGGCTTAATAGTTGGCATCCGCAGACACCCGGGGGTAAAAGGAGGCCAACGTAAGCAATCGTAAGCAATCGTAAGATAACGTAGGCATACGTAAGCAAACGTTGGCCCCCCAGGCCCCCTAGGTATCGATAGGCCAAGGAGAATAAACTGTGTTAGAATGAAGAAAAATACCCTTATTCATGCAAAGGAGGAAAAAGATGAGTTCATCCATTGCCTTGCATCTATGGTTCGACAAAGAGGCGAAAGAAGCGGCGGAGTTCTATTGCTCTGTATTTCCGGATTCCCGAATCACGGGTGCTACGACGATATACGATACCCCTTCGGGTGATTCGGAGTTGGTTTCGTTCACGGTTTGGGGGTTTCCATTTATGGCGATCTCAGCAGGCCCGTTCTTCCAACCGAATCCTTCTATTTCGTGCATCGTCAATTTCGACCCCTCCAGAGACCCTAACGCCAGAGAGATGCTTGATGAGGTGTGGAACAAGCTGTCTGACGGCGGGACTGCGCTTATGCCGTTGGATCGATATCCTTTCAGCGAGTGGTATGGCTGGATTCAGGACAAGTATGGGTTCACATGGCAGTTGATGTTAACAAATCCGGAGGGGGAGCCGCGTCCAGCGATTGTTCCGTCCATGATGTTCATAGGGGATAACTGTGGCAAGGCGGAAGAAGCACGTGAATTGTATCTTTCCGTATTCCGGAATGCGAAACCGGGCACGATCGTCAAGTATGGCCCCGGCCAAGAACCGGACCAAGAGGGGGCGGTGATGTTCTCTGATTTTAGGTTGGAGAACGCCTGGTTCGCAGCGATGGACAGCGCGTATGACCATGGGTTCAGCTTTAACGAAGCGATTTCTCTCTTGGTAAACTGCGAAACGCAGGAGGAAATCGATCATTATTGGGAAAATCTTTCTGCCGTTCCCGAGGCTGAACAATGCGGTTGGCTCAAGGATCGGTTCGGCGTCTCGTGGCAAATCTCTTCTTCCGACTTGGACGAGATGATGAACCAGGGAACATTGGAGCAACGCAATCGCGTGACGCAGGCCTTTTTGAAAATGAAGAAGTTTGACCTTGCGGAGTTGCAACGGGCTTTTGAGGGAAAGTAAACGCTATGGTAAAGGCGCGGTAATTACTATGAGCTTTAAGCCTTGAGCAGCAGCTTGCGAACCCACAGTACATCTCAAGAAAGAGGCTGATCCCTACGGATCAACCTCTTTCTTCCTAACGGAGCCATTCCCCGTCTCACTACCCAAAGATCGGTGAGGATAAGAGGATGGCTGCGATAAATACAATCTGCAGCAAGCTGCGTACCCCCAACTTCGGTACGGGCTGTCCACCGATGGTTATCCCTTGTTTTGCGGCATAAATATTGGCGGGAAACATGGCGATTAACAATAAAACCAAGCAAATGGAGGCAAGGAGAGAAAGGGAGGGAATCAGGATTCCGATGGCCCCCGCGATTTCCAGAACCCCTGTTGCGGATACTACCCAAGCGGGGTTGGGAAAGCCGGGAGGAACCATACGTTTGAGATCCTGGCGCCTCTTTCCCCAATGAGCAGAAGCCGCAAGCAACAACATGACAACGACTGCGGCTTGCAGCGAGGAGTGCCAACTATCAAAGTAGGTCCAACCTAGCAAACCGACCGAACGGAATATCACGAAGGACGTTACTAATGCGATAAGTGGCGCTATTGGAATTTCCCTCCTTCATGTAGAGTTTATGGAGCGTATTTCATCTTGCTTAACGTTTCGATATCCCCGCTGACGATGGCGCCGATATAGGAATGAATGACCTGAATGTCGGCATCCCACCATCGGATGTCCAGCAACGCTTGGATGACTTCAGGCGCAAAGCGTTTGCGAATTTCCTTAGCAGGATTGCCGCCGACGATCGTATAGGGGTCCACATCTTTAACGACGACGGATTCGGCGGCAATGATGGCCCCGTCGCCAATTTTTACTCCAGGCATAATGGTCGCGTGTCTGCCGATCCAAACATCATTGCCGACCACCGTATCCCCTTTAATCGGCAAATCCTCCAAGGTAGGAGTAAAGGCTTCCCACCCGTTTCCGAAAAGGTTAAAAGGGTACGTCGATCCATTCATTCGATGGGTTCCTCCATCCATCATAAATCGAACTTCAGGAGCGATGGAGCAAAACTTGCCAATGATCAACTTCGTTCCGATAACTTCATAATGGTACAAGACTTGATCATCGAACGCTTCCCCGTTGGAGGCTTCATAATAAGAGTACTCGCCAGCAATAATATTCGGCTTGGTAATGGTATTTTTAATAAACTGCAGATTGGAATTTCCAGGGATCGGATATTTCACATTAGGGTTTGGGCCTGTGATCATGATTTTCCTCCCGCAACGATTTCATTTGTCTTTGATGTGGCGAATTCCATGCAAAATACGATCTTTAACGCTCTCCCTCAACGTATAAAGCTTCGGAGTTTCCGGAATGTCGAATTTCAAATGGGAATGGGGAATTTCCGTTAACAAAGTCCCGAGGGGAAGCGTCCCCTTTCGATGGATAATGTTCCAGAATATTCTCGATCTGTTCTCCTCGGAGCCCCACTTTTCAAGGGAATTTCTGAAAATCAAGCATTGACCGATGACGAAATCATCATCTTCCACAGGGGCTATAACCTCGAATCCGGTCTCCATTAAGCGATTGAACAACGGCGGCATCAGTTGGTTTAAATACAGCGCATATGCCGCATCCTCGATTTCGAGAAAAGCCTTCGTTAGCTCCTCATGCATTGAGTCATAAAGAGACTTCCATACGGTGCCGATATACCGATTCCCTTCTTCGCCAATCTCCTCGATCGACATGTCGGGGTGGAAAAGGGGCAGATCTTGCGGGTTCATCTACATCTCCTCCTTGTTTTGTTTAAAGCCATTGTATAACATAGAAGCAAATTGAAAGGTTAAGCATAATTAAGTGCTGAAATCACTGCATTATTAACTTAAAACCTTATAAGTCTATGAATGTTAAGAGGTGAAGCCGTGACTTTGCGTCCACGAAAAACTGCGGATAAGTTTCATATCAGCGCCAGTACATTGCGGAATTATGAAGCGAAAGGGTTAATCCCTCCTTCTGCGCGTTCAGCCAATGGATATCGCATCTATACAGAGCGGCATGAAGCTTATTTGGCATGCATCCAAGCGATGTCTGTTGCATTTGGAATGGAAGTAACCACAACCGTACTCATCCACCTGCAAAAAAACGAATGGGACATCGCACTCTGGATCGTTAGGGAAAAGGAAATCATTCTCTACGAAGAAAGAGAGAGATTAGCCGGACTCATACGCGAATTGGAGCTTTATACCGACGGAACTAAAGAATTTGACCGGGAACAACTTTTCAATATTCATGAAGCCTCCCTTAAAACGGGAGTCCCTAAATCAACGATTCGATATTGGGAAAAGGAAGGGGTTCTTACGGTAGAACGAAATCCCGCGAACGGATATCGCTTATACGACGGGGTGCTTCTATTCAAAATCAGGTTGATGCAGGTGTTGCAAAGCTGCGTTTATTCGGAGGAAACCGTAGCGCTTAAACGTTCGCTGAAAAGAATAAATTCCCATCAGGTCGAGGAGTTTTTAACATATGCCCATCAGATGTCCGCTCATTTAAACAAGACGCTTCTGGCTCAGGTGAAAGCACTTAGCCGGTTGTACGAGGTGATTGAAATGGAAGATCTTCGCACGGAGTGAGGAAGTCAGATACAAAAACGCCCCGGGAAAACCTGATTGGAGATCAGGATCCGAGGCGTCTTTTGACACGTGGTATAAATAAAAAACAGCTCCAAATGAGCTGTTAGACTTTATGTATGGTGGAGCCTAGGGGGATCGAACCCCTGACCTCATCGCTGCCAGCGATGCGCTCTCCCAGCTGAGCTAAGGCCCCGTGAGCGACTATTTCATTTTATTAAAATGCGGCCGGGCTGTCAATATCCCATTGCAAAAAAATGCGGCCCCCCAATTTCCGGCAACTAAGGGTTGCCGGAAAGGGAACCCGGCATAACACTATCGCTTACACCTTCATCGCCGTGATTTTTGCGGTCGGTGCGATAACTTGTCGCCCCGATTCATCGATCAACTCCAATGCATCTGGGCGAACCGCGACAAGTGTGCCGTTAATATCGGATCCGGCCGTCTCGATCGTGATGCGAAGACCGATCGAGGATTCAATCCGCTGGCGGGTATCGGAATCCGGAAAGGAGGCAGCCTCGAGCGCTTGCTCCAGATGCTCCACCCGGCTGGCCAGCAGCTCAAGCTCGGCTTGCAGCAGACGAATTCGCCTTCGCAGCGGTTCGTGCAGCAGAAAACGCAGGATCGTCAATCCATTTCACCTCTTTTCAATCAGACTTCATCTCTAGTCAAAGAGACAATATATCATATGAAAATAGTTTGATAGAGTTCGGGTGGGGCTTACTTTCCGGCGGGTATCCTTTATGTTATGCTGAAAATAGATACTGAAAAGTTACGTGAGGAGAGGATTCATCCATGATCAAACATATCGTCTTGTTCAAACTGAAAGATGCGTCGCCGGAGAGTGTTGGACGTACGGTTGAGGTGCTGCGTGGCTTGCAGGGCAAAGTGGAGCAACTGAGAAGCCTGGAGGTGGGCACGGATGTGATCCGTTCCCCTCGTTCCTATGACATTGCGTTAATTGCAACCTTTGACTCGCTCGCTGATTTGGACGGTTACCAGGTTCATCCGGAGCATAAAAAAGTCATTGAGCACATGAACGAGGTACGTGAAAGCCAGGTTGCGGTCGATTTCGAATTCTAGGTTGGGCCGGAGGAGGGAATACCCGTGTATTATGTAAACCGGGAACAAATCGAACGCAGGCTGGAGCTGCTACCGGAATTGCTGCAGGCGTTACATGAATCCGCGTTGTCCGCTTCGACCTTGTTGGGGCGGTATGCCGAAGAACGAGCGCTGCATTTAGCCATCGAGATCGTAACGGATGTGGGTAGCTATTTGATCGACGGCTTCATCATGCGCGATGCGAGTAGTTATGAAGATATCGTAGACATCCTGCTGGACGAGAAAGTGATAGATGCCACGCTGCATGCCACGCTGATTGAGTTGGTTCGTCTGCGGAAACCGCTAGTGCAGGATTATTTCGCTTGGGACCGGCAAGAGGTGATCGGGTTGAGGGAGCGACTGCCCGACGTCTTGCAGGATTTCTCGGCAAAAGTGCTGAAGTACCTTGATCAGGAAGGTGTTTGATCCGGTCTGGACAAGCCCAAAAATAATTCTATACAGGTGTGACCAGACGGGCCGTCGCTGCTTATAATGCATTATCGATATAGGCATTCGCGGAGAGATGCCGAAAAGGAGAGATGAGTCGTGAGCAAAGGAAATAAGGGTTGGTTATGGGGTGCTGCCATCGGTACGGTTGCCGGTGCGGTAACGGCGCTGCTGTTTGCTCCCAAAGCCGGGAAAGAACTACGCAAGGATATTGCCGACGGTGCTCGTCAGGTTGGCGAGAAGACACAAGAGGTTGCCGGTAAGGTGTCGGAGCAGAGCACCGTTCTAGTAGGTAAGGTGAAGGAAGCGGCGGGAGGCTTGATCAGCGAAATTCAAAGCCGTCTGCCTGCGAAGGATGCAGAGGAAGAGAATATGGCTCAAGTCTCTGAATTTGCAGCGGATGAGGAGTCCGTGGCCGATGAGGAGACGGTGGTCCTCGGCGTTGTAGCGGGGGAAGAAACGACTGAAGCCGACGTGCTGGAAGTCGCAACTTCAGAAGCGGCAGCAACCAGCGAAAGCGAAGAAGACAAATAACTCGTACGTACACGATCACCCGAAAAAGGCCCGCTTCCGGGTCTTTTTCCCTTTTTTGCCATCATAGTAGGTTTTCTTGTTCCACACTGCAAATTGAGTTAAGATTTAGGTACCCTTTGCAGAACGGAGTCATAAATTAACGAGAGGGAATTAAACTAAAACATGAAGGATGCGGTATGTTCGTGCAGCAAGCCATCGCTATACTAGACTCGGGAGTGGGAGGCCTCACCGTCTGCAAGGAAGTCATGAGACAGCTTCCCAGAGAAAAGATCATTTACTTCGGAGATACGGCCCGAGCTCCCTACGGTCCAAGATCGCCTGAAGAAGTCCGCTTGTTTACCGAGCAAATCGTCGATTATTTGATTCAGTTTCAACCTAAATTGATCGTAATCGCCTGTAATACGGCAACGGCGGCCGCGCTCGATTTCATTAAAGCGAAAGTGGATATCCCCGTGATCGGCGTGATCCACCCCGGGGCAAGAGCAGCCATCAGCGCCACCCAAACCGGTAAAATCGGTGTGATCGGAACATTGGGGACGATCCGAAGCGGGGCGTATACCGCTGCATTGCGAGAGCTTAATCCGCAAACCGAAATCATCAGTGAGGCTTGTCCCGAGTTTGTTCCCCTAGTTGAGCATGGGTTATATGAAACGAAAGAAGCGCTGCAAGTGGTACAGCAGTCGCTCCGGGGAATGAAGGAACACCCTATCGATTGTCTAATCCTTGGCTGTACTCATTATCCTTTTCTAAAAGATCCCATCCAACAGGTGATGGGGAATAAAGTGAAGTTAATCAGTTCAGCGGATGAAACCGCAAGGGAGATCAGTACCGTGCTACATCAGCGCGGTTGTTTGGCTCGAGGCAACCGGGTACCCGTACACCAGTTCTTCTGCAGCGGGGATGCGGAATTGTTTCGTAAGATCGCCCGCCAGTGGCTGGGCGAGCAAATCGAGCTGACACCGGTCGTATGGCAGGTGTCCAGCCCGACGGGGTAAGCCATAAAAAAACCTTTGGCGGGTGGTCCTTTGCCCCGTCCAAAGGTTTTTTTGACCACAGACCGGACGTGTTAGCTCATTTCCGGCACGGGCCGCAGAATTTGAATGGCACCCGGATCCGCCGATGCGTTAAGCGGCGTGGCGGCAACATCTTCTCCGTCCCCCAGGGCTAGGCGCGGGATCGGGCTGGACACCGTAATGTTCCGGCCCCTCAGCATCGTGACGAACGAAAACTTGGTATGAGCACCGAATAATACGGTGGGAAACAATAGCAGCAGTTTCAATTTCGAGCAATCATGCACGATACAGAGATCGAGAACGCCGTCATCCGGCTTGGCGTCAGGACAGATGGACAGTCCGCCGCCATAGCTGTCCACATTGTTGACGGCCGTCAGCCAGGCTGACTCGAAATGATAAGCAATCCCATCACAGTCAATATTCAATGGACCCGGACGGAAAGTGAGAAGGGTATGAAAGATGCCGATAATATATGCCAGTCTGCCGAGTCCAAGGGCATTGCATATTTTCTTGTAGCGGCTCTGGTTCACGTTCCGGGCCACCTCGGCGTCGAAGCCCACGGCCAGTGCGGTTAAGGTGCTGCGATCCTCGACGGTAATCAAATCGGCTGTAACCGATCGTCCGCTTAGCATCACCTCGAGCGCGGCACGCGGACGACGCGGGATCCCAAATCCACGGGCGGTATCATTGCCCGAGCCAGCCGAGAATACGGCTAACGGTACACCGGAGTGTCGCAGCGAAGGCAGCAGGCTATGGATCGTGCCATCACCGCCAACGACGCCCACCGCTTTCCAAGTCTCCTGGCCGGACAATCGGCCCCGAAGAAATGTATGCGCTTGCTCCCGGCTGTCCGTAAAGGCATGCTCGTAAGGGATCCCCCGTCGGCGCAGCAGTTTACTGATTTTGTTCCAAACTCGGCGGCCTTCGCCATTGCCTGCATTTGGATTCACGATAAACAAATACATGATGACTCCCCTATCTATGTTGGAAGCGCCATAGCGGCGTAATTTCAGTCTACTGAAGTTTTGAATAAATGAAAATCAAAATTTTTGTAAACCTCTTGGATGGACGAAAGGAGTGTAGGCCATGCAACTGATCGCCATGATCACCATGCTGATCGACCATGTCGGGCTGCTGTTTTTTCCCGGAGAAGTGCTGTGGCGTATTATCGGGCGGATTGCCTTTCCAATCTATGCCTATGCGCTTGTCCAGGGTCATGTGCATACCTCCAATTACCGGAAATACGCACTTCGTTTGTTTCTGCTCGCTGTCTTATCGCAAATTCCTTATCAATTGGCTTTCGATACGAACGGGTTAAACGTTGTGGCCACCTTGTTTGTCTCCTCCTTGGTTATACGTATGCTTGATGCAGCCAAACCGGGACCGCTATCCGCAGTGATCATCGCCGGCGTCTGCGTAATGATGGAAGTGCTTCCGTTTGATTACGGAGCGTATGGGCTGCTGTTAGTCCTGATTTTCAAATATGCCGAACAGGGTAAAGCAGTGACGATGCACCTGCTTTTGAACCTTGTCTACTTGTTCGCCTATGGATGGGTGATTCAATTGGCCAGCATTCTGCCAACGATCGTGATTGCATATGGGCCAGGATTGTGGCGAAAACTCGAAACCTGGCGGCTTCCCCGATGGGTATGGAGGGCTTTCTATCCTGCGCATTTGGTGGTATTGGCTTTGCTTGTGTACCTGTTGTAACCGTTGGAGCCAGGGGATATGAAAGAAGGATCCGGGGATGACCCGGATTTTTTTGTGCCATGAAACATGTTAAAATAGGGTATCTTAAGGGGGATAGAAATGACTAGCTGATGACAGGGAGGGATGGAGATGAAATGGAAAAGCTGGTGGTCGCTTCGTCATTGGTCCCATATTTTTCGTCGGACTCTCCCGCTGTTGACTTCGGGTGAAATACCGTTTACCGACAAGCTGTTGTTGGTCGTACCGGCGCTGCTCTATTGGGTTCTGCCGGATGTGCTTCCGTGGATTCCCATCGACGACATGGCCGTGACGATGCTGTTGATGGATTGGTTCGTCACCCGGGCGGAGCGTAAAATCCCAAAGGCTTAGCGTTTGGCCTTGCTTGTTGGGCGGCGTTTCTTTACAATAGGAATGTTAGAGGAAGATATTTTTGTGCGATAGGAGAGATCATATGAACGTCAAAATTACCCGCAATGCGGCGAAAGTGATACAAAAGGAACTGGCGAAGGAAGAGAACCAAGGAATGGTGTTGAAGGTATTCATCACCCATTCTCACGGCGACCATGCCCACTACGGACTGGATTTGGCCAAGCCGGCCGACGCCGACCAAATCGTCAAAACCGACAAGGAGATCGATGTGATCGTGGAAGGTACCGATCCGTTACTTGACGGCGTGAAGATCGATTACTTGTATTTCCCGGAGGAAGGTTTCGTTATCACCAACCCATCCAAAGGCAATCACGGGGATCACTAAGCTTTAGCTAACGATAAAGAAGGGACCAGGCATGGCTAACGATATTCGGATTTGCGATAAATGCAATCATATCCGCATGAAGACGTTTGTACCGAAGCTGCAAAAGCTCGCGCCGGACGCCGAGATCAAAGTCGGCTGCAAATCGTATTGCGGTCCGTGCGGCAAAAGAGCGTTCGTATATATTAACGGCAGATACGTCAGCGCACCGACAGAAGACGAGGTGCTGGAGAAGGCTGCACCGTTTGTGAAGAAACCGAAATGATGGAATAAACAGACGTAAAAATCCGCTACTCGAGGCGATCTAACGATCCATGTCTCGGGTGCGGATTTTTTTGGTAGAATAAAACCAGCCTATTTATTCCATCACAAAAGGAGGCGGATCATGGGAGCGATTCAGGAACGCATGGCGGATGTGGCACGTTATCGGGCGGAGGGTACGGCAAGGGAGGACTTTGACGAGTTTTGGAGCCGGACCCTGGAACGGGTTGTGGCCAAGCCGCTGCACGACCGTCGGGAGTCAGTTGCCACGTTTATGCAGGGGGTTGACGCGGAGCGCGTGCAGTTTGAAGGGTACGACGATACGCCGCTGCACGGTTGGTATTTGGTCCCAAAGGGCACGGAAAGGCAAGGGCGTAAGCACGCTTGTCTGGTGATTTACCAAGGGTACCAATGTCACCGGGGAAATCCGGAGAATTATGCGATTTGGCTGCAGATGGGCTATGCTGTTTTTGCAGTGGATACACGGGGACAGACCGGAGAAACGGGGAATCATCTGTCCTCTGCCCGAGGTACTATCAAAGGTTGGATGACTCAAGGGGTGCTGGAACCGGAGAACTTCTACGGATTGGCCATGACGATTGACGCCTGGAAAGCACTGCAATGGGTGAGCGCTCAACCCGAGATTGATGCGGAGCGGATCGGGGTGTATGGAACGAGCCAAGGCGGAGGGTTAGCGTTACAGATGGCGGCGCTAAGCGAAGTTCCCCGCGTGGCCGTCGCCAATGTCCCGAACTTGTGCCACCTGGAATTCGCGTTGATGAATTCGACCGGTTCTGTCTCGGAAATCGCCGAGTTCGTAGCCCGAACTCCGGGAGCGTTGGAGCAGGTACTTACGACGCTGAGTTATTTCGACAATTTGAATTTAGCCGAGAAAATAAAGGTTCCCGTGCTATACTCGGCGGGCTTCAAGGATTTGATCTGCTGGCCGGAAACGATCGCTGCCGCCTACAACCGTAACCCCGCAGCGGGCAAGGAGCTGCTGCTTTACCCGTTCATGGGGCACGAGGAAGGGCCCGACGAGCATCGTCTGAAAGCCTATGCCTTCTTGCGCGAGCATTTGCGTCCTTAAGTGGCGTGGGACGATGTTTTCGCCTCCAATCCATCTCGGGCTGCCTGGCGTACGACTTGCCGGGCGGCCAGTCTGGCTTAGGTCGATTTTGAATTCGTGCGCATGAACTGGCGGGGGGACATACCCTCGGTCTGTTTGAACGCTTTGCTGAAGGAGTATACATTACTGTAACCGACCTTTTCGGCGATCGTGGACAAGGACAAGCGGTTAAACATCATTAGTTCCTTCGACTTCTCGATCCGGTAGCGGATTTGGAACTGATGGGGCGTCAGGTCGAACGTCTGCTTGAAGATGCGGGAGAAATGGAATAAGCTGAGGCAAGCGATCTTGGACAACGTCTCCAGCGGGACCGTCTCGTTGTAATGCTCCATGATATAGGTGACCGCCCGTTCCATCGCGCGTTGGTGCATGACAAGATGCGCATTGTCGTTCGCCTTCAGCCCTTTCTGCAACAAATAAAGAATGCGCAGCACCAGCGATTTCTGCATTAACGGATAGTCGGCGTCGCGCCGTTCGTAGGCATGAATGATCTGCATCAGCGTTTTGTGCACCTCGGCATGGTTGCCGATGCGCAGGACGTTGGGAAATCCGAAGGCCCTCCCCAGGATGTCGGGGCGGAGCCAAGCCAACTCTTCTTCGGTGCATTCGCTGCGATTTTTGAAATTGATCGGCACCTGTTCAAAATCCTCGTAATACAGCACGTCAAAATGAATGTGCGGCATCCAGCACTCTCCCCGCGATTCCACGAACGCATGCTCCAGTCCTGGTTTGAACAGCAGAATATCCCCGGGCTCGGCGACGAACGTTTCGTTCTCCACGCGGATGGTGAGCTCCCCCTTTTCCATATACAGCAGCTCATAGTCAAAAATGATGCGAGGCGCCAGCGTCATCTCGTCGACCCGGTGATTCCAGGCTCTCCGAACGTTGGGCGATAAACGATGAATCAAGTCCTGAAGCGTCATTGGCTGATTGTCCATCCGTTCCTCCTGTGTAGCAAGATTGGAAACAAATCCTCCATCCATGGAAACTTAATGATCTTCTAATCATATATAGAATTTCCGCAATTTGATAGGGTCGCTGCTAGAGATGAGATCTTGATTGGGACACAATAGCAAGAATGGATAAAAAATCACAAATCCCAACATAGAACTAGGCGGGAGGATCATGTAAAATTCAAATATGTAATCGCTTTCAATATATCATGGTTAAAACCGAATCGAAAGGGGGCTTAACGTGGTGGAAGCGAAGCCAACGATTTCGCCCAGGCGAAGGAGCATGTTTCCACAATCTGCAATCGATTGCAGAATAGCGAGAAAGCCATTTTCAAGCGCCCTAAGGGGACGACGATAAGGGGATGAATACCGTTGCGCAGCTTGTCGTTGATGTTGCTCTCCGCGATGCTCCTATTGACCGCTTCCTGCGGCAAGGAGCCGTCTGGAATCCCTCGGACGACGGCGCCCGTGGGGGAAACGTTTATTTTAAAGAACACTGCCAATCTGCAGCAAATCGCCCAGCTGACCGGCAAGGATTCGCTGAACCATACGGATCGGTACGCCGTTTACGGAACCGATTTAGGTTCGATGTTCACGATGGGGGATCAAACCTACTTCGTCTTCGGCGATACGTTTGGCGAAAGGCCGGATGGGATGACGGGAGGGGGCGGTAGCTTTTGGAGATCCAACGTCATGGCCTACAGCTCGGACACCGATCCGACCGACGGGATCACGTTCGACGGGATGATTACGGATGAGGTCGGGCTGGCCAAAGAACTGATCCCGTCGAAGAAGCTCGATTACGACGAGATGACCGTGATCCCTACGCATGGTTTGGCCGCAAACAAAGCCATGTACCTTTACTATATGTCGGTCCAACATTGGGGGGATCCCGGAACATGGGATGTCAATCACTCCGGAGTGGCTAAATCGGAAGACGGCGGGAAGCATTGGTCGGTCGTGGAAGGGCTCCAGTGGCCGGGAGACAGCGGGTTTATCCAGGTGAGCCCGTTCAAGACCGGGGACGGCGAGGAGGCAGAAATCTATTTCTGGACGATCCCGTCGGGCCGTTTCGGCGGCGTCAAGCTGATGCGGGTCAAGGAACAAAACCTCGAGGACCTCAGCAGCTACGAATATTTTGCGGGCGAGGACGAACAAGGAGAACCGAGATGGAGCAAGGACATGGACCAAGCCAAGCTCGTGGTGGACGACACCGTCGGGGAGCTGTCCGTGATCTGGAACCCCGGGGTGGAGCGGTGGCTGATGACTTATTTGAAGGAAGGCCAGGGCGTCGTCCTCCGAGAAGGCTTAACCCCCTGGGGGCCGTGGGGTGACGCGCTTGATTTGGTTCCGGCTGCCGATTATCCGGGATTGTACGCGCCTTTCATGAATGACCGGTTTCTTGCGGACGACGGGCGGACGATCTATTTTACCTTATCGCTTTGGGATCCGTATAACGTGTTCTGGTTCAAAGCCACGCTGGAAGAATCCGGCCCCGGCGATTGAGCCCATAAGGGTGTTCCGCTAAGGTTTAAGCGCCTGAAGGCGTTTAAATAGAAGTTTTGCCGAATAAAAAAGGGAGGTTAACCAAATGAAACAGCGTCGTTTGAAAGGATTGTCGTGGACATTGGGATTGCTGCTGATCGTAGCCATGCTCGTAACCGGCTGCGGGGGTGCGGGGAACGGCGGGAATGCCGCTTCGGGTGGAAATGCGGAAACGGCTGGAGGAAACGCCGCCGAGGAAACGACGACCGGCGATAACGCGGCTCCGAAGGAGAAGGTCAAGATCGAGTTTTGGGCTAATAAGTTCGAGGAGACGACCGATGCCTGGTTCAAGAAATGGACGGACGAATTCAACAAGACACATGACGATATCGAAGTCAAGCTGACGATCGTGCCGGGAGACGCCTGGGCGCAAAAGCTGAAAGCGGCGCAAGCGGCCGGCAAGGCGCCCGACGTGATGACGATGAACTACAGCAATCTCGCGCCGTCGGCGAAGCAAAGCCAGATCTTGCCGCTGAACGACTATCTGGACCCTAGCTTGATCGATGACCTGCACGACAATGTCAAGGGTTTCGTCACGGTGGAGGGGAAGTATTATGCTTATCCGATGCTGGTTGAGCCTTCGGCGGTGTTGTATTACCGGAAAGATTTATTCGAAGCCGCCGGGCTGGATCCAGCTAAGCCGCCGGTGACGTGGGCCGAGTTGATCGATTATGGAAAGAAACTCACCAAAAACGGCGTGTACGGCTTATCGACGGCCCAAACCGCCGGTGACCTCGGATGGTCGAGTTGGGGCCTGCAATATAACGCAGCCGGGCATCTTCCGATCACGGACGACTGGTCCAAAGCGGATGTCATGGTCGACGGCTACAAGGAGCTGCTGAACTTCTACAAGACGCTGTACCAGGAAGGGATCATGCCGAAGCAGCAATTGGCCGGTTACGCGGATGCGGCGCCGTTCGGGCAAGGGAAGACCGCAATGCAGATCAGTGGATCGTGGTCGATCGGCTTGTTCCGCAACGAATACAAAAACATGCTGGACAATATTGGCGTCGCCCCGATGCCTTCGATCGACGGTGATCAGACCAAAACGACCGCTACACTGGGCGGCTGGACGCTGGTCGTCGACGGTAAGTCCAAACATCCCGAAGCGGCTGCGGAATATATCGGCTGGCTGCTGGCCGGCGATCCGAATATAATGATCGACTTCTTCAGAACGAGCCAATTCTCCAAGTTCTCGCCGCGCAAATCGGTAGACGAAGCGATGAACCAGGATCCAGACGCGAAAACCGACGAGTGGCGCAAGCTGATTTCCGAGAAAATCGTGCCTTATTCCGAAGCGGAGCCGGTGTATCCTTGGGACATCAGCATGTTCTTTGCCACTGCGATTGAAAAGGCCATGAAAGGCGAGGACGTTGATAAGGCGCTCGCGACCGCGGAGAAAGAAATCAACAATTTCATCGAGAAACAGAAACTGGCAGGGACGAACCCGAGAGCTAACGGCGGTGAATAAGGATGCATCGTGCCAAGCATCGTTATGAGAACAAAGTGGCGTACGCGATGCTGCTGCCGATTCTGGCGCTGCTCACCGTATTCGTCATTATCCCGTTCGCGTATGCCATCCAGGTCAGTTTCTACGATTGGAGTTTTTATCAGGATTCGGTTTACGTCGGTTTCCGCAATTTCGCGAACGTATTGACCGATCCGCTGTTTACGAAGTCGATACTGATCGGCCTTCGCTTCTCGCTGATGGTCGTTCCGGCCCAACTGGTGCTGGCCTTCCTGTTCGCTCACGTGATCAAAGGCATGGGTAGACGCTGGTCCGGGTTCGTGAAAACGTCGATCTACATTCCGACGATCATCTCCGGCATCATCGCCTCGATCGTCTTCGCGTTTATTTACGATTACGACGCCGGCTTGGCTAATTACCTGCTCGGGTTGTTCGGGCTGGAGAAGTTGGCTTGGATTGCCGACATCCGGACGGCGCTCGCGAGCCTCGCGGTGCCGGTCGTATGGCTCGGCTTCGGAATTACGACGCTGATCATGCTGGCCGGATTGCTTGACATCCCGGATAGCTACTACGAAGCGGCCGAACTGGAAGGAGCCGGCGGGCTGACGAAAATGCTGCGGATAACGCTGCCGCTGCTGAAAAACGTCATTTTGTACCTGCTGATCACCGGCTTCACCGGGGCCGTTCAGCAGTTCGAGCTGCCACTCGTCATGACCGGCGGCGGACCGCTCAACGAGACGCAAACACCGAACCTGTACATTTTCAACCATTTCCGGAACGACGTACTCGTAGGTCACTCCATCGCTTCGGCGCTGCTGTTGTTCCTCGTGCTGGGCAGCATCTCCGCGATCATCTTCAAGGTGCTGAATTCGGATAAAGCGGTGGACGGTTAAATTCAACCCGGATGGAGGACTAAGAGACGATGAATAACAACAAAGCGTTGTTCGGCAAAATCGTCCTGCATGCCGCCGGCATTCTGGTCGCCTGTATCGCATTGTTTCCCTTGCTGTGGATGGCGATCGCCGGATTCAAGGCCAAAACGGAGGTGCTGTCCACGCCGTTCCGGTTTTTCCCGGAGCGGTGGTTGGTCGGCAATTACATCTCCATACTGCAGGACAACATGTTTCTCAAATCGATGATCATTACGTTCGGCGGGGCGGTGTTATTCGCCGCGTTAAGCCTGGCGATTAACGCCTCTGCCGCTTATGTGTTCGCCCGTCTGGAGTTCCGCTTCAAGCGGGTGCTATGGGTGTACGTCATCATGACGATGTTCATCCCCGGCATGGCGATTCTGGTGACTTCGTTTATCGTCGTGACCAAGCTGCAGATGCTGGATACGCTGGCGGTACTCGTGCTGCCGGGCGTTGCTTCTGCCGGACACATGTTTTTCATTCGCCAGTTTTACCTCAATATTCCGCTGGCGCTGGAGGAAGCGGCTTTGATCGACGGAGCGGGACGCTTCAAAATTTTCACGCATATCTTCTTGCCGATGTCGTATCCGGTGTTCGTTATCGTCGGCATCGGCTCGTATCTAGGTTACTGGAACTCCTTCGTTTGGCCGACGATGACGGTTACGAACGTCAACCTGTTTCAAATCATGCAGTATCTGGCCACCTTCCGCTCGGAGCGCGGGACGGAGATGGGGATGCTGATGGCCGGATCGAGCCTGGCGGCCGTGCCGACGATCGTGCTCTTCCTGATCTTCCAGAAATACATTATTCGCGGCATCAAAATTTCCGGGTTGAAGTAACGACGGCGAAAGGAGGAAGTTTGAGTGATCGAATTGGAAAACTCCCATCTGTACGTGGGACTCAGAGAGGAGAACGGCGCGATCGTTTCCCTGCGCGATCCTTCAAATGGACGGGAATACGTCGAAGCGGGACGCCTCGGGGACGACGTCTTTCGGCTGGAGACCGAAGCCGGTACCTCGGGCGGGTTTCGCGGATTTACTTACGAAGTCCGGCAAGGTGAGGGATATCGGGAGTGCCTGCTCCGCTGGCAAAGCGAGGCAGGGCCGGTGGTTACCGGAACGATCCGGTTGCGGGAGGATGCGGATCAGCTGGAATTTCGCTGCGGGGTGGATAACGCCGCAGACGGACCGCCTGTCATCAGCTTGGAGTATCCGATCCTTTCGGGTCTCGGGGCGATCACGGACGGAGGCGAGGACGACGTTGTCATCCACAGCTTTGCCACGGGATTTCAGGTCCGAAATCCGTTAAAGCATTTCCGGCAGGATGGAATGGGCTTCCGCTACATGCCTTATCCGGAGAGCTTCTCCGGCGCGGCGATGCAGTTTTTTGCCTATTATGGCAAGGGACGCGGCGGTTTGTATTTTGCGGCGCTGGATCCGGAGGGTTATGCCAAGTGGCTCAACTTCTACAAGAACGATTGCGGCCGGCTGGAAGCGTCCTTCATTCACGCCTGCGAGGATATCGGTGCCGGCAAAGGTATCGAGGTTCCTTACGCGATGGAGATGCGGCTGCTACGCGGCCGGGGTTGGCCTGAAGCAGCCGGTCTCTATAAGGCTTGGGCAGTTCAACAGCCGTGGTGCGCGAGAGGAACTTTGGCGGAGCGGCGGGACCGCGGCGATGTGGAGTTGTTCCGCTGGTTGTACGAGGAGGCGGGCGCGGCCACGTTCGGCATCAATGCCGGCTACGACCGGACGAAGTGGCTGCGTAAGTACCGCGAGCGGATCGGGACGCCGCTATTCCATATCCTCGGTCCGGATTGGAGCAATGCGCCGCAGACGTTCGGTCGGGGAGTGCCCGGCGGCTATGACGACTGGTTCCCGACCCGCTTCAACCCGGACAACATCGCTTGTATCCGCGAGCAAGGCGATCGGTTTGCTCCGTTCGAATTCGATTATCTGTTCAATTTCGGCGGGGCGGACGGGGAACGGGCCAGAGCGGCCGCCCAACGTTTTCCGGAGGACAAAAAGAGCATCGATGCTTACCGGTTCCCTTTCCTCTGTCCGGCAGCCCCCTTTACCCGAGAGTTTCATCGGCGCCGGGACGAAGCGCTTCAACGGGAAGCGGACGTGGATGCGATTTACTACGACATTTCGGCGAACAACATCCTGAAGACGTGCCTTGACGAAAGTCACGGGCACCCGGTCGGCGGGGGCAAAGCGATTAACGAGGCTTACCGGACCAATTATGCGGAGACGAAAGCGGCGATGGGGCAAGTGGCAGGACGATATGTGCCGATGGGCACGGAGATGATGAACGAGACGGTTCTGGACGTGCTCGACTTCTACCAGGCCCGCGCCGGCGGTCAACCGGCCGCTCCATTGGAGGGTTACCCGTTCCGGGACCTGCTGAAATCGGGGGACGCGGAGCTGGTTCCGCTGTTTGCCTACGTGTACCACGAGTACGGTCCCGTCAGGCTGGACGGCTGGGGCAAGCTGACGGCGGAAATCGGCGACCTGTTTTATTTCACGGTGGCGCGAACGTATTTGTGGGGTGGGCTGTACGAGCTTAATTACGAATACAGCCCGATGGAAGCGCTGGACGGCGTGGAGAACGGGAGCGACGAACATTACGCTGTATTCGAGCCGCGGGGGTATGCTTTTGCGGAGGAACGCGCCGGCTACCTGGGCTTATTTGCGGCTTTGCGAACCGGCGCGGGCAATAAGTATCTCGCTTACGGCGAAATGCTGCCGCCGCTTCCCCTAGATTCCGGCCGGGTGACGTTGGATTGGTTCCACTACAACCACGGGATCGGTTCCCCGGAGTATAACGATGCGGGGAGCTTAAGCGTGGAGAGGATCGTTCATGCGGTATGGAAATACCGCGACGAAAGCGTCGGGTTATTCTTCGCCAATGTAGGCGAGGAAGTTCGGGAGGTGGCGGTATGCCCGGGCGATCTTCCCGTGTCCGAACTTGTCACGGAGATGCGTTGCCATGTGTATTCGCCGGGACCGGAGCATCGGAAATCCGAAACCGTCCAGACGATTGCACGGGAGCTCAAATTGACGATCCCGCCGCGTAGCGTCGTTTTGTTGGAAGCGTTGATGCATCCCTGAACCGTAAGTAGCCAAGACATCCGTGGCGCGAGTAAGTGCGGATCGTAACGGTCGCAACGGAGCGTACCAAATTGCAACGGCGCAACGGATCGAAACGAATGTAACGGAACGTATTAACCTTATTTTCGTATTTCCCGGCTATTTCCCGCTGTAACGGACTCCAGAGACCTTATTGGCTCCTTTTGGTGACCCGTACGCCGGTATTGAACGAAATAAGGTTACCTAGTTCCGTTAGAATTGGAAGCTGCCCAAATGCGGTCCGATAGCGTTTCTGGGGTCCGTTAGCTTACTGGTAGAGACGGCGGCAAGTGAAAAGTATAGGGAGAATTGAAAAATAAGGCCCAAAAGTTCCCCTATTGGTAATGAGAAGGGGCAACTTCGGGAATTAAGACCCTAAAGTTCCGCTATTTTCGATTGAACAACATCTAACAAGGAGAGAGATGACCATGAACCCATTTAACGGACTAGATCTAGGATTAGGCAACTTGTACCGGATGTCGCCGGCGAAGACGCGCTCGATCAGCGCGGAGAATTTTACCGGCACCAAAGGCCAAGGCGGCATGGCCACCGAAGGCACGGGGGCGGAATGCGCCCGCGACCTCGGCCAGGGCTGGAAAATATCGCCGTCGGTGAACATCGCGCCGGGGCAGACCTTTACGGTAGCGGACATCGACGGGCCGGGAGCGATTCAGCATATTTGGCTGACCTGCTTCCCGGACAGCTGGCGACATCTGATTTTACGGATATACTGGGACGGCGAGAGCGAGCCGAGCGTGGAAACGCCACTGGGCGATTTCTTCTGCAACGGCTGGTGCGAGCGCAGCAACGTCAACTCGCTGCCGGTAGCGGTGAACCCAGCCGGCGGGATGAACAGCTATTGGGTGATGCCGTTCCGACAAAAAGCCAAAATCACGGTCGAAAACCGGATGGGGTCGTCGGTCGTCTTGTATTATCAAATCGATTACACCTTGACTGAGGTCCCGGACGATGCCGCTTATTTCCATGCCCAATGGAGTAGAAGTAATCCGCTTCGCTATAAGGACGTGCACGTGCTGTTGGACGGCGTCCGCGGAAAAGGCCACTACGTGGGCACTTATCTGGCTTGGCAGGTGAACAACAACGGTTGGTGGGGCGAAGGGGAGATCAAGTTCTACATGGACGGGGATCAGGAGTATCCGACCATTTGCGGCACGGGCACGGAAGATTACTTCGGCGGTGCATGGAATTTCGAGCAGCCGAAAGGAGAATACGCCTCCTTTTCTACGGCTTACTTAGGTCTCCATCAGATCATTAAGCCGGACGGCTTGTACCGGAGCCAGCAGCGCTTCGGCATGTATCGCTGGCACGTGATGGACCCGATCCGGTTCGAAAGCGATCTGCGCGTCACGATTCAGGCGCTCGGTTGGCGTTCCGGCGGCCGGTATTTACCGCTGCAGGACGACATCGCCTCCGTTAGCTATTGGTATCAATCGGAGCCACATGCGGCTTATCCGCAGCTACCGGATAACGACGGGCTGGAAGTCATTTAAGCGAATCCAAGGAGGGAATGACATGCTAGGCAACATCTCGCTCGGCCCGGACCTGTCGGAATTCGTAGCGTCAATCGCGTACGATTTCATCGGGGGTAAGGAGCCGGAGGTAAATGGCAGCGAGCCGGAACCCGGCGTGTACCGATTTGGGCTGACGTTTCGCCTGGATCGTCCGGTCCGGCAGGATGATTGGAGGGTAAAGGTCATACCGGCCTTTGCCCCCTCTTTCCATTGGGCGCCCCATTTGACCCCGACCGACTGCCATGTGATCGATCAGCACAGCTTCCGCTCTCCGGCGTTGATCGTCCGGGATAACCGGCGGATGCTGGCGCTGATTCCCGACCTCGACGTGCTGGGAGAAGGGACGCAGGTCCGCTGGTACATGGATAATGACGCTTCCCGAAACGAGCTTGTGCTGGGCATGGGCGAAAGCCGGGTAAAGGAACACGTGCTTTACGAAAGAAAGCCCGGAGCTAGTTACGCCGCAGGCAGCGTGAAGGTTGGCTTTTACCTGATGGTCAGCGATGCGCCGGAGGCGCTGACCAACCCGTGGCGAACGGTCTTGCGGTTCCTTTGGGAGCGGTGGGGGGCGCCGCTTTACCGGACTGGGGCTCCCTTAACCGCGCCGCTGGAATCGTTCGTGTGTCACGCGTACCGTTGGGCGTTCGAGCATTGGGAACGGCAGGTGTGGCAGGAGTTCGAGCTGAACGGGACCCGGGTAGGGGCCCCGGCGTTCATCGTCAACGTTACGCAAAGCCCGAACTTCCCCGGACCGGCAAGCGAACGGGAAACCCGCTCCATCTGGAATCAGGCGTGGTTCAGTTCGCTTCGCTCAGCAGCGGGCGTGTTCCGTTATGGCCGGGAACAGAATGACTCGGACCTGATCCGGCGGGCCAGATTGACGAAGGAGCTGGCGTTGTCCGCCCCGCAGCGCGGTGGTTTTTTTCCGTCGGTGATCGCCACGGAGATGGAGCAGGTCCAACTCGGAGGCGCGCTTGTCCGCCGCTCCAAAGGTTGGGACACTGCGTATTGGGGAAATTCCGACCGCAATCCGCTGTCGGACAGACGGATCAAAGAGGCGCCTTATCATATCGCTGATATGAGCTGGACGGCGCTATGGATGCTCCGGTGGTACGGGGAGCTGGAGCGGGACCCGCGGTTGTTGGCCTATGCCGTTCGTTACGGGGACGCGTTGATCGCGCTTCAGGATGCGCTTGGTTTTTTTTCCGCTTGGCTGGATTGGCATACCCTGGAACCGCTTGAAGCGTTGCGTGATTCGCCGGAAACGGCGGTTACCGTCACGTTTTTGCTCCAGCTTGGCGAAATGACCGGCCAGGCCCGCTATACTCAAACCGCGCTGCAGGCAGCGAAGACGGTCGCGGAGCAGGTGGTGCCCGAGGGGCGCTGGGAAGATTTCGAAACGTACTGGTCCTGCTCGGGGTTTGGCGGCAAGGATCATGTCGGCCGGAAGTATGCGCGCAACAATATGTATAAGCAGTGCAATTTATCGATGTTTTGGGCGGCGGAGGCGTTTCTCGAATGCTTCCGACGTACCGGGGAACCGCATTATTTAGCGACAGGGGAGCGATGTCTGGACGAAATGCTGATGACGCAAGCCTCTTGGCAGCCCCCGTACCTGCATGTCGATGTATTGGGAGGATTCGGGGTCATGAACGCCGACGGCGAATGGAACGATTCCCGGCAAAGCCTGTTCGCCGAGCTGATTCTGGAGTATGGCCGCGAGCTGGGCAGAACCGAATATCTCGAACGCGGGCTGGCCGCGCTTAAGGCCTCCTTCGTCATGATGTATTGCCCGGAAAATCCGAAGACGAAAGCGCAATGGGAGGAAGCGTTTCCTTTTTTCGGGGAACGGGATTACGGTTTTATGATGGAAAACTACGGGCATGGAGGGGAGGTGAACGAGCAGGGAGTCGGGATGGGCGAGTTTACGATTTTCGATTGGGGCAACGGGGCAGCGGCGGAAAGTTACTTGCGAATCAAAGCGCATCATCCGGAATTGGACATTTGAGGCTGGAATGGGGCGGCTGAAACCGGGAATTTCAGGGATGAATCCGATTTCTTTTGCCGAAACGGAAACGGGGTCGTATACTTTGGTTAGAGATCTGCAATCGATCCCACAATTTGGAATTCCCATCATGTAAGCGCTTTATGACTGGAGGAGAAACGCCCTGATGTGGACTAGGCTCAAAAACGCCAAACTCCGGAACAAGCTGATGCTGATGCTTGTGCTGTTTATTTTGACGCCGCTGGTGTTTGCCGGATTTATTTTCTACCGGAGCTCCAGCAATTTCGCTGCCGAGCGGGCCGACCGCGAAGCGCTGCAGTCGCTTCATCTGGTCCGGAGCAACGTTGACCAGCTGCTGTCGGAGATTGAAAACCGCATGCTCGCGATTTACGACAACGGGCCGCTCATCGAGCAGCTTAGCCGGATGGACGGCCGAAATTCGAAAGGGGTCCAGCCGAACGCCGAAGACAAGGTCAATCGGTTTCTGCGCGATTCGCTGCGCGGCAAGGAGGACATCGACTCGATTTACCTGCTCGCGAGGAATGGGGCGATGTATTTTGCCGACATCAAGGGCTCCGGCGTGTTCCGGCCGATCCTGGAGCGGCATCCCGAATGGACGGGGGCTGTCGAGGCGAGGGCGGGGCAAATTACGTGGCTGCCGACGTACGAAATGCCCGCGAATAACTATTTCAACTACTCGACCTACTACATCCCGGCAGGCATGCTGGTAAAAGACGTGACGGATTCCTTGCAAAATATCGGCGTGCTGATGATGAACGTCAAAATTTCCGCGCTGGATCGCATCGTGAAAGGCGTCAGCGTGAGTCCGCAGGGCGTCATTTTGATCGCGGACGGCGACGGGAACATCGTATGGCACGGCAACGACGAGGCCTACCGGCTAAAGCTTGCGGATCAGGCCTTTTTCAAGGAGATGGTCGCAAGCGGGGACGCGTTATCCCGGCAGGACTTGAACGGGAAGCCTTACCGCATCGGCATGGAGCGCTCCGACTACAATGGCTGGTACTATTTTTCGTTAATCCCACAGTCGGACGTTGGGCAAGAATCAGGTTCGCTGAAGCGTTTTTTTATCGTTACGTTATGCGTCTTCGCGTTGTTATTCGTGCTGCTGGCCTGGCTGACGACCCACTACATCACCAAACCGATCCGCCAGATGGCGGTGGCGATGAAACGGATCCAGAAAGACAATTTCGAATATCGACTACAGGCGCAGTCGGAGGACGAAATCGGGTTGCTGCAAAGCTCTTTCAACAGCATGAGCAGCCGGATCAACGACTTGATCCACGAAGTGAAGGTCATCTCCGAACAGGAAAAAGAAGCGGAGGTCAAAGCGCTGCAAGCGCAGATCAATCCCCACTTCGTCTACAACACGCTGGACGCGATGAACTGGATCGCGATCGAAAAGGAACAGCCGGAGATCAGCGGCATGATTACGTCGCTGAGCGATATCATGCGTTACGCGATCCGGCCGGGCGCTCCGCTGGTCACGATCGAAGAGGAACTGAAATGGGCAAGGAATTACGCCTATTTGCAAGAGATGCGGTTTGAGGAACGGTTCGAAATCGGGTTTGACGTCGATCCGTCCATTTACGGCTATAAAGTGCCACGCCTGCTGCTACAGCCCTACCTGGAAAACTCCATTTTACACGGGATGGAGGAGATGGAATCGGGCGGGCGCATTGATGTGTCGATGGCGCTGCAAGAGGACGGCCGGGCCATCTTGATCCGCATCCAGGATAACGGCATCGGGATTTCCGAGGAAAAGCTGCAGATGATTCGCGATCGGTTGGTGCACGGCATCGGGATGTATAACCTGAACGACCGTCTGAAGCTGGAATACGGGCCGGAGTTCGGCGTTCAGGTCAATTCCGTTTACGGGCAAGGAACGACGATTACGATCGTCATTCCGGCAATCGCTTGATAAGGCGAAACCTAGATCAATCAAACAGGGGGATATGACATGTATAAAGCATTGATCGTCGACGATGAGCCGAAGGTCCGCAGCGGACTCACCAAGCTGATTCCCGCCCTGGACGCCGAATGGAAGGTCGTGGGCCAAGCCAAGAACGGAAACGAAGCGCTGGAGCTCGTGCGCAGGGATATGCCCGATCTCGTGATTACTGATATCCGTATGCCGAACATGAATGGTTTGGACTTGCTGAACGTGCTGCGGGAATATCCGGTTCAGGTCGTCATTTTGTCGGGGTACGGTTACTTCGAATACGCCAAAACCGCCATCCGGTTCGGGGCATTCGACTATTTGCTCAAGCCGCTGAAACCGGATGAAGTTCGTGATCTGCTCGGTCGTTTGAAAAAAGAAATCAGCAAGCCAGTAACCGGCGCTTCGGCGATTTCCGCCGACTTCCACTACGCCAAGTTGTGGAAGGATTGGCTGCTAGGCATCGAGGACTCCGCCGACCATCTGGACCGGCTGCGCGGCCAACTACCCGAAGGCGTCAAGAATTATTGCGTCATCGCGATCGATATTGAGGATTTCGACGAGCTGGTGACCGAAGACCAATGGGGAGACCGTCAGCTGGTGGTGTTTGCCGTACGGAATGTCGCGTACGAAATTCTGCAAAACCGGGAGGGTCTGGGCAGCCGGTTTTTGTTTGCGAGCGCGTCGCAAATCTATTTTCTGCTGCTCGGCGGGCCTTATCCAAGGGACGTTTATGAATCGATGATTTATGAGGTTCGCCGTTGGGTGCGGATCTCCATTTCGGTGGGGATCAGCGGCCGCGCGGGCGAATTCGCCGAGCTGCCCCACGCCTTTGCTGAAGCGCGCGAAGCGTTGTTGAACCGTTGGATTTACGGGAGCGGTCTCGTGCATGAGCATGGGGAATTGGCGAACACGGAAGGAAACGGGAACGCCCCCGGCTATCCGAGCGAACTGGACGAGGCGCTCGTGTTAGCGCTTCGCGAAGGAGACGGCGCGCGGGCGCGGGAAACGCTGCGCCGCTTCGTCGGCACGGTACTGGAGCAAAACGTCGTTTACCCGGTCTTTCACGGGTATTGCCTTCAGTTGTTATCCTCCGTCGTTCGCTATGTGCACGAGCAGAGAATCACCGCGCTGGTCTTCCAAGATGAGCTTAAGCCTTACGAATGGTTTCAGGTGAATTTCTCCGCCGACGAGTTCATCCGGTTCGTCGATGAGCTGACGGCGGCTGCGATCGACAAGGCGGAATGGAAAAAGCAGCAGAAGCACAACCGGACGCTGGAAACGGCGGTCGGCTTTATCCATCGCCACTACATGCAGGATATTTCGCTGAACGACGTGGCCGGCAAGGCAGGCATGAGCAGCAGTTATTTCAGCTCCTTTTTCAAGCAGGAGATGGGGATGTCGTTAATCGAGTATTTGACCCAGTTTCGGATGGATAAGGCGAAAAACCTGATGATGGACCCTGATCTGAAGCTGTATAACATTTCGGAAATGGTCGGGTATCAGGACGTGAAATACTTCTCGCGGCTGTTCAAAAAAACGGAGGGCGTGACGCCGGGAGAGTATCGGCAATTTTTCTACCGGAAGGACGAGGACGATGAAAAGTAGGGTGATTTGGCGTTGGCTGCTGCCGATCATGGCCGTAACGCTGCTGCTTACCGCTTGCCGGACGTCGCCGCAGCCTGCGGCGGAACGCGGGGACCTTGATATTTTGCTGGATCATCCGGAAGTCACGCAGGCCGACCCGGACCGGATCGTCCTGCATCTGCTGAGCTTTCATACCGGCCAAGAGTTCGAGTTCTGGAAATGGCTGGGCGAGCAATATACGCGAGAGCATCCAAACGTGGAAATCCAGGTCGATTTCATCTCGAGCGACGACTACTTTACTGATAGCAAGCTGCTGGCTTCGTTTGCTTCGGGGCATGGGCCGGACGTGTTTTTCGTATCCCCGGGAACGATCCGGCGGTTCGAGAATGCTGGGATTCTGGAGCCGCTTACCGCGGAATTCTCGCCGGAGATCCGGCAGGATTTCAACGATGCGGCGCTGGAATCGGTAACGCTGGGCGGGCAAATTTACGCGGTGCCGTTCGAAACGGAGCTGCTGGGCTTGTACTACAACGAAGCGATGTTCCGCGAGAAAGGGATTCGACCGCCGGCGACTTGGGCGGAATTGGAAGCAGCGGCTCAGGCGTTGAAGTCGCCGGGCGTCAGCGGGCTGACGATGGAGACGTTCCAAAGCGTGTATCAAAATTTCGCCTGGCTCCCTTTTTTGTGGCAGATCGGGGCGGATTTGGTGTCGGAAGACGGTCGGACCTCGGGATTGGATGCTCCCGGCGCCGACAAGATGTTCCGGTTCTTCCGCGACATGGCGGATCGGGGACTGCTGAATATGCACCCGTCCCGCCCAACGACGGACATCGGCATCCTAGCCAGCGGCGAAACGGCGATGCAGGTCAGCGGCACCTGGAATATCCGCATGCTGGAGACGATTTACGCCGACAAACCGATCGGCGTCGTTCCGCTTCCCGTGCCTGACGGAGGACAGCCGGTCACGATCGCCGGAGGGTGGAAGATTGGCGTGAACCATTTCAGCAAAAACGCGGACGAGGCCAAGAAATTCGTGATGTGGGCGTTTGCCGGCGAACCGGAACTTCCGCTGAAGTGGGTCAGTGAGGTCAAGTTTGCCTATTCCCCACGCAAATCGGTTATGGAAGCGGGCGGTGAATTGTACCAAAAAGGCTTGCGCCAGGTGTTCACGGAGCAGATTTACGGTACGGAGCGGCAGGAGCCACAGTATCCAGCGGAAATCAGCGGCATTTTCACGGATTCGCTCCAGCGTCTGCTGTACGGTGGAGCGCTGCCCGATGATCTTGCTGCCAGCACCTATCGGCAAATTACCGACTACCTGACGGACAGCGAAAAATAATCCACCCTCCGAAATTATTTCCCGTTACGAGCATGAATCCCCGGCGACTATACTGAAGTCGACCACAAATGAAAGGGGATTCATAAGAGATGAAGAAGACTCGTTGGAAGATCGTTTTGCCCGCTCTCATGGCGCTTTTACTCCTTCTCCTGGCCGGCTGCGGCTCGGGCGGATCGAACAATCAGGCGGAAAATGCCGGTTCGAACGGAGCTCCAGCCGCAAATGGCGGAGGGACGAAGGAAAAGGTCAAGCTGCAATTCTGGGATATGCACACCGAAGCCGAGCAGAAGTATTTTCAAGATCTCGTCAAAGCGTACAACGCTTCACAATCGAACGTGGAAATCGAATACTCCACCTACAATCAAGCTGATTATACCTCGACGAAACTGCCGATCGCCTTTTCCGGCGGCAATGGTCCCGACATTTACATGATCAGCCCCGGCGACTTCATGAAATTCTCCAATTCCGGGTATCTGGCCGATTTGTCGCCGTACTTCCCGGAAGGGATCAAAGAGGACTTCCTTCCTTCCGCGCTGGATGCGGTAACGGTGGACGGCAAAATTTTGGCTTTGCCTTACGAGATGGAGCTTCTGGGCCTTTATTACAACGAAGACATGCTGAAGCAAGCCGGCGTCGAAGTGCCCAAAACGTGGGATGAGCTGCTGGAAGCCGCCCGTAAGCTGACGACGGACAAAGTGGCCGGTCTCGTGCTGCCTCCGGACAAGGGCGCCTACTTCAACTTCAACTTCTATCCGTTCCTATGGCAAGCTGGAGGCAAGGTGCTGGCGGACGACGGGAAGACGTCGGCGTTCAATTCGCCGGAGACGGCGAAAGCGCTCGATTTCTGGGGCACGTTCTTCCAGGAGAAACTATCGCCTTCCAAGCTGCAGTACGGCCCTTGGGAGATCGATAATTTGGGCAAGCTGACGGCAGCCATGCAAATTTGCGGAACCTGGGCAGTCAGCCGGATCGAGGATGTCTATGGCGATGTTCCGATCAAGCTCGCTCCATTGCCGATTCCTGACGGGGGCAAATCAGTAACGACGGCTGGAGGCTGGAAATTCGCCGTGAACGCTAAGAGCAAAAACTTGGAGGAAGCCGCTAAGTTCGTCATGTGGGCCTTTGCCGACGCCGACACGTCCCGTCCGCTGAAATGGGCGACGGAAACGAAGTTCGCTTACCCTGCCCGCCAATCGGTAGTGGAAGCCGGTAAGGAAATCTACAACAAAGGCTTGCGCCAAGTGTACACGAACGAAATTTATGAATCGGCCATTCCGGAGCCGGTGTATAACCCGGACGTCGTCGAAGCGATCGGCGATGCGATGACGCAAGTCATGTTCGGCAACAAAACAGGGGCGGAAGCCGCCAAAGACGCCGACGCCAAAATCAACGAAGCAATGAAATAAAGAAACTAGGCATATGTCGGATTGGGGGCTGGGCGGGTGTCGCTTACCGGTTGCTCGCCTCCCCCGAATCTTCTTTGGAGGAGGGGTTGAAGTGATTCCGCGCAAATGGCGTACTAGATTATGGCAGGAAAGAATCACGGCCTACTGTTTTTTGTTGCCCGATCTGTTGGGCTTGTTCATCTTCGTCTTTTTACCGATCGTTTACGCGTTCTACGTCAGCTTGCATGATTGGGACGCGTTGAACCCGATGAAGTTCATCGGCTTTGATAACTACGTCAGCTTGTCCAAGGATGCGGACTGGTGGCACTCCGTCGGAAAAACGCTGCAGTTTACCGTCGTCTACGTTCCGCTGCTGTTTTGTCTATCGCTTGGTTCGGCGGTGATGCTGAACGCGCTCAGAGGCAAAACCGTCTCGACGGCTCGGACGTTGTTTTTGATTCCTTATGCCATTACTTCGGTCATTTCCGCGATCATTGGCATGTACATGCTCGATCCGCGCAACGGTATCGTTAATGAGGTGATCAAGTTCTTTGGCGGTCAGCCGCAGCAATTCCTCGGCTCTCCTGGGCAGGCGCTGTACAGCATTGTTGCGATCCTGCTGTGGATCAACGTCGGTTATAACATGATTATTTTCCTGTCGGCGATTAAGGAAATCCCCAGGGATTATTACGAAGCCGCCACGATCGACGGGGCTTCGCGCTGGCAGATTTTCCGGAGGATTACGTTTCCGCTGCTCAAAGAAACCAATACGTTTATCCTTATCGTGACGACGATCGGCTCGTTCCAGGTCTTCGACCAAATCATGGTCATGACCAAAGGCGGGCCGGCGAGCAGCACGGAGGTGAGCGTCGTCTATATTTTCAAGCAGGGGTTCCAGCTATTGAACATGGGATACTCGTCGGCGCTGGCATTCGTCCTGTTCCTGCTTATCTTTTGTTTGTCCCTCGTCCAAATGAAGCTGTTTTCCGCCAAAGATTAAGGAGGTGACCCAAGTGAGAACATGGAAGCGAATGCCGCAGAATGTGATCGCCGTCCTGTTGGGACTAGTGATGGTGTTTCCGATTTACCTGCTCGTGATCAGCTCCTTGCGGTCGGAGGAGAACGTGCTCGACGTGACGTGGGTTCCCATGGAACTGGCGTGGAGCAATTTTACCGAAGCGATCCAAACGACGCATCTGCTGCGTTCGATCGGCAACTCGCTGGTCGTCAGCATCACCGTTACCGTCGTCGCCATGCTGTTTCACGCGATGTCGGGATATGCTTTAGCCCGCTTGCGTTTTCCCGGGCGGAAGTATATTTTCGCCTGGATGTTAAGCACGCTGATGGTGCCGTTTGCGGTGATTACGATCCCGCTCTACCTGATTACGAAAAGCTTCGGCATGCTGGACTCTTATGCCGGATTGATCATACCGTCGATTTTTAATGCCTACGGAATTTTCCTGTTCCGGCAGTTTTACCGCGATTTTCCGAAAGAACTGGAGGAAGCGGCTTATATCGAAGGCTTATCGGTGGCCGGAACGTTTTTCCGGATCGCGCTGCCGCTGTCGCGTTCGATCATTATCCCGCTGACGATTGGGTTCTTCGTCGCCAACTGGAACGCGTATTTGTGGCCGCTGATCATCACGCAGCACGAATCGCTGTGGGTGGTGCAGCAACAGCTTGCCAACCTCGTCGGTGGCGGGTATTACACGCCGTGGAACGTGGTGCTGGCCGCCGCGGTGATCGCCGCGTTGCCGACGCTGCTGTTGTTCTTTATGGCTCAGCGCTATCTCGTCGAAGGCATTAAAATGACCGGTATTAAGTAAGACAGTGCTGATAACCCGGCTTTTGAACCTTGATTAAAGAGACCATGCAAATCGCTGTAAGTTCCTTTGCACGATTATCCCTTTGAGTAAGGGAGATCAAGCGGAGCGAGGGAACACGAGGGAATAAATTTCTCCGCCCGATCGTTTCGTTCCCGGGGTTGTGCTATTCGCGGCTTCAAGGCCTGAACAAACGGGATAATGCTGCAAAGCACCGGATTACGGGGATGGACCTTCCATAACCGGCAGGAGAAGGTTTTCGATTCTGTTAGATGAAAGGAGCAAAGATACTATGATCGATCAATGGGTGCGAGAGGCGCTGGAGAACGAAGCCCACGCGCTTTATCTGACCAGCCAAAACGTCAACGAAGAATATGTGAAGGCCGTCGAAATGCTGAAAGACTGCAGAGGCAAGGTCGTCGTCACAGGGATCGGCAAGTCGGGCCATATTGGCAAAAAAATTGCGGCTTCCTTTTCCAGTACGGGCACGCCAGCATTTTTCGTCCATTCCGCCGAAGCGGTACACGGCGACAGCGGGATGATCGAAAAGAAAGACGTGGTGATCCTGCTGTCCAATAGCGGCGAAACGGCCGAGGTGTTGAACGTACTCGGCATCATTGAAAAAATCGGCTCGCCTTGCATCGCGATCACCAAAAACCATAATTCCACGCTAGGCCGTCGTTGTAACGCCGTTTTGTCCTACAACTACGAGCGGGAAGCCGATCATCTCGGACTGGCGCCGACCACGAGCGCCCTCCTGCAACTGGCCGTCGGCGACGCCTTGGTCGTTACATTATGCAAAGTGAAAGGCTTCACTCAGGAAAGTTTCCATCTGTTTCACCCCGGAGGTAGCCTGGGTGACCAACTGTCCCGGAAAAACACAGGTTCGGACGTCCATTCGTAAGGAGGAGCGCAAGCATGGGCATTATGGTGATCGGCAGCTTCATGATGGATCTCGTCATCGGGGCCAACCGGGCTCCGGAAAGCGGGGAAACGATTATCGGCAACAGCTTCGATCGGTTCCCGGGAGGCAAAGGAGCCAACCAGGCGGTCGCGGCCGCCCGGCTCGGTGCTTCAGTGGCGATGGCGGGCAAGCTCGGCAACGACCCGTTCGGCGAAGAGATGAGAACGGTGCTGGAGCGAGAGGGGATCGATATCGGTCATATCTTGACCGATGCGCATGCGCCAACCGGCGTCGGTTCGATCGTTCTGGACGGCAACGGACAAAATCGCATTATCGTCGTCCCAGGAGCCAACCTTCAGTTTACGCCGGAGGAGACTCGGGGGCTGGAGCCGCTCATTCGAAATGCGCAAATGCTCGTAATGCAGCTGGAAATGGATATTTCCGTCATCGAGCAAGCCGCGGAGCTGGCCCGGAAGTATGGCGTGCCTTGCATCCTGAACCCAGCCCCGGCGCGGACGCTGAGTGATGAGCTGTTGCGCAAGGTTACGTATTTGACGCCGAACGAAAGCGAACTGAGTTTACTGACAGGCATACCTGCCGATTCGCTCGAGAACGTCCGGCGAGGCGCGCAAATGCTGTTGGATCGCGGAGTAAGCTATGTCATCGTGACGCTCGCGGAAAAAGGCGCGTTGATCGCCGGCCGCGATGGCTTTACGAGCGTGGAAGGCTTCCCGGTGAAGCCGGTCGATACGGTGGCGGCCGGCGACTCGTTTAACGGAGCCCTGGCTGTAGAGTTGCTGCGCGGTGCTTCGGTCCCGCAAGCCGTGCGGTTCGCTAACGCGGTAGGCGCATTGACCGTCACCCAGCGAGGGGCGATTCCTTCGCTGCCCCGCCGTGAGGAAGTGGAGGCTTTTCTCAAAAGCAGAATCTAGCAACTTGCATAGCCGATATCGGCTGACCAAACTTATAAAGGCAGGGATCACAACATGGAGATCGTGCAAAATTTGTCAAGTCTCTCCCGCAAGCGTCAAGGCAAAAGCAAGCGTGCGTCCAGCTACGACCGCTCGGGAGGCAACAAGGACTACTTCAGCATTAAACCCGGGGACAACGTCGAAATTTGCAGGATCCCCGGTGCGGGTTGCATCAAGCATGTCTGGATGACGATGGCGACCGATGCTCCGGTGGAAGAAACGTTCCTGCCGCGCAAAATCGTGTTGCGCATGTATTGGGACGACGAAACCGAACCTAGCGTGGAAGCGCCGATCGGCGATTTCTTTGGCCTCGGCCATGGGATTACAAGAAACTATACCTCCGCCTGCCTGATGATGAGCCCGGAGGACGGGAAGGCATTCATCAGCTATTTTCCGATGCCTTTTGCTTCCGGAGCGCGGATCACCGTGGAAAGTGAAGCAGAGCAGACGATCAAGTTTTATTTTTATGTCGATTACGAAGAGTATGAAAGCTTGCCGGCAGATGAACTGCGCTTTCATGCCAAATGGCATCGCGATTGTCCAACGGAAGGGATTCCCGACAAGGATATTGACAACGCGTTATTTGAATTCGGCGGCAAAAACACGACCGGGGACGGCAACTACATCATCTTGGAGGCTCAAGGCAAAGGCCATTACGTCGGCTGCAATTTGAACATCCACAACCTGCGGGAGACCCGGGAGTGGAACTGGTACGGCGAAGGCGACGACATGATCTTTATCGACGGCGAGTCGTGGCCGCCTTCCCTGCACGGAACGGGAACGGAGGATTACTTCAATACGGCCTGGTGCCCGCAGCAGGAGGTATGCACGCCGTATCACGGCATCATTCTTGGCGGAGGACCTAACTGGAGCGGGAAAATTTCCGTGTATCGTTACCATATTCAAGACCCGGTCATGTTCGACGAAAGCATCAAAGTAACCATCGAACACGGGCACAACAACCACCGCAGCGACGATCTCTCGTCCACGGCCTATTGGTACCAATCCGAGCCGCATTTGCCGTTTGCGCCTATGCCGAAGGTTAAAGACCGCATGCCACTGCCGGACATCCTGCCGTTCGACGAGGAATCAAATCGACAGCAATTTGCCCACCCAAATCCATAAACATCGCGGCCATCCGTAGGGATGGCCGCTTGTTTGTGTAACCCGTCGATTGATTCAATGAGGGGTTCTATTCTAGAATAGGAGTAAGTGTTGATAGCGATTTCATAGAATGGGATGATCATTTGGCGACAATTTACGATATCGCGGAAAAACTGGGCATCTCCCCGTCAACTGTATCGCGCGCCTTGTCTGGCCGAGGGTACTGTAAGGAAGAAACCCGGAAGCGGGTCATGCAGGCGGCAGAAGAGATGGATTACGCCCCTGACCAATCGGCAAAAATGCTGAAAACGCGGGTGTCCAACAAAGTATTGTTTACAGTTCCGGATATGTGCAATCCTTTTTATTTCGATATGATCCAGGGGATCAACGATGTGCTGGACCCGTACGGTTATTTGCTGATTCTGATGGATACGAAGAATCGGCTTGACGAAGAGAAACGGGCGATCCAACTACTGCGGGAAAAATACGCCGACGGCATGATCATGGTCTCTTTCCATTTTTGCGAGGAAAATATCGATCTGCTGAATCGCCTCCAAGCGCCGGTCGTGCTAACGAACAAATATATTTCGCCGGTTGGAAAGGATCACTTCCATTATGTCTGGGTCGATACGCAGGAGGGGATCAAAGAAGTGGTACGCCACTTCGCGAGTCAAGGCATTCGCCGCATCGGGTATGTAGGAGGCCGTTTGCAAGAACAAACCGGCCGTGAACGCTACGAAGGCTACCGTGATGGACTGCAGGAGGCAAAGCTTTCGCTGCGCGCCGAATGGATTCGAGAAAGCGACTATACCGAGCAAGGTGGATATTTGGCTGGCCTATCCCTGTTCGACGGCAGCCATTTGCTGCCAGAGGCTATTATCTGCGCCAATGACCTGATGGCATACGGCTTCCTGCGGGCCTGTGAAGAGAAACAGATTCGCGTCCCCGAAGACTTGCTACTCGCCGGAATGGATAATTTGAGCCTATCGTCCCGCACTTATCCTAAATTAACTTCGGTATCCCTCCAGGCAGAGGAAATCGGACGGACGGCGGCAGAAATGCTAGTTCGCCGCATGAACGGGTACAACCAGCCCATCGAAAATGTCAAACTGCTCCCTGAGCTGGTTGTCCGCGATTCAAGTGTTTCTCACCGCCTCACCCCTTGATCTTCCTTGCGGAAGTCCGCAATCAGATTGGTAGCGATCACTTCGTCGGAGATCCGCAGGCGCTTCATGGCTTCCTCGTGGGGAGCCCGGCACGGTTCGATCTCGGCAGGCGTACGGCTGGACAAATCGTAACAGGTGCCGTTCGTGAACAGGTTGTCGGCGGACGGAATGTAGTACAGCTTGCCGTCCGTAAAGGCGCCGGAACGCAGAACGACCAGACGGTCCGCTGGGCGGTCGGGCCCGGTGGAGGCAAACAGGTTATTGCCCATCATGTAGTAGGAATCCGTGGCAATGCCCAGCAAATGCAGCAGCGACGGCGTCAGATCAAGCTGTCCGGCGGGTTCCGGATAGACGCCGGCATGTCCACCGTCAGGCAGATGAATGAGCAATGGCACCTGACTCATGATCTGGTGCATGTCTAAATCGCTCAGCGTTTTGCCAAGGAACTGCTCATACCCCGCTTTGTCGGTGATCGAATTGTCATGGTCCCCGTAAAATGCCAAAATCGTACGATCCCACAGTCCTTCCCGCTTCAAGCCCTCTACGAACTCTCCAAGCGCCGCGTCCACGTAATGCACGGCTTGCAAATAATCACCGAAGATCGTGCCTTCAAACTCGCCAGTGTCCAGCTCCTGTATGGAGGCCGGCAGCGAATACGGATGATGGCTGGATAATGTGATCAGGAAGGAATAAAAGGGCTGCTTCTCCTGAGACATCACCTCTAACGACTGCCGAAAAAAAGATTTGTCCCCCAACGACCAGCCCAGGGGTTCGTCCAGCTGGAAGTCTTTTTTACTGTAGAACCGATCATACCCCATCGCTTGATACATATTGTTGCGATTCCAGAAGCTGCCTTCATACGCATGATAAGCCTCAGCCGTATAACCGGCTTGCGACTTCAGAATCTGCGGGAGCATGTCGAACGCATGATTCGGGTAACGGACCGCGACCGACCCCGTCGGCAGGGGGTGCAGCGAGCTATTCGAGGAGAAGTCTGCATCCGAAGTTCGTCCTTGACCCGTTTGATGATAGTAGTTCGAGAAATATAAACTTTCGTCCATCAGTTTGTTGAAATTCGGCGTGATTTCTTGGCCGCCGATTGTTTTACCGATCGTGAAATTCATGAAGGCCTCGGCCTGAATGACAATGACATTGCTCCCAGCATATGCCCCAAACAGGTCATTGTCCGATTGGCGGCGTTGGCTGGCCTCGTTAAACCACTGACGGATTTCGTCCCGCTCCTCGGCGTTGACCTGTTGTCCGCTTCCGAGATGTTCCTTGAGGTAGCGGCTGGCGTCATAATAGTGAAATCCAAGCAAGCCGGTCACGTTGTATAAGGAGACGTTCCACCAGTTGTTTTCGAACAACCCAACGGCCCAGGTCTGAGTATAGAAACGAATCGGTCCCATCGTCAAAACAAAACCAAGCAGAAAGACGCCAATCCCGGAAAAAAGGCGTCCGAACCGGCGTCCGCCGCTTCTCCGGCTTCCCGAACCGAAGGAAACGGGGGAGAAGGAGGCTCCGCCAAAGTTGAGGCTGGAGGACCGACCTCCAAACGAGTTGTGAAGCTGACCCTGGCGGCGGCTACTGCCCCCTCGCGTGAACCGTAGCATAATTTTCACTGCGGCCCAAGCGGCCCAATCGACGATGAGCCACAGATCAGCGAGATGGATCAACTCTCGGATGCTGCCGCCGAGTTCCCCGACTTGTCCGGCTTGCAGCAGCACGGGTACCGTCAAAAAATCGCCGAAATACCGATAGTAGACCAAATCGGCAAAGATTAGCGCGGTGAGCAGCACGTTCAATATTCCTAAAGCGATCCCTCTTCCACGTGGGGGGAGCCATAAAGTCCAGAACGATACGAGCATAATCGAACCGATGGCTATCAGATCGTCCAGCAGGTTCATGTCAATATAACGGGCGTGCAGGTTACCATGAAGAACGTAGAGTTTCATGAAGACCGCGGCGATAAACCAAATATAGACGAAAAAGCGGCTGCCGAGGCCGCGATTCGAGGTCAGACGCAGCATGACGTAGTGTCAGCTCCTTTCCTTGCTTGCGGTTGCATGTATAAAAAAAGGGAGAGACCCTCCCTCCACGTTTAATGGCGCGGAGGAAGGGGCCCGAGGTACTGCAAATATTGGCATTCGATACGCCCGTTAAACAGCTTGCGGCGCTTGTCCGCTTTGCGCTGGAAATCGTGCTCGAACTGCTTAGTCGGAGTGAGCGCGAAGAAGGACCATGTCGGTAACCCGGCCATAACTCTCCCAAGTTGGGCGATCAGCTTGCGCACTTCCTTCTCTTCGCCAATCCGCTCCCCGTAGGGCGGATTCGTCATCATCACGCCGTAATCGCCTTCCGGCTGGACCCTCACCGCAGGCAGACAAGCGAACTTGATTTCGTTCGCTAACCCGGCGCTCTTAGCAGCGGCTTTGGCGATCTCGATCGCCTCCGGATCGATATCGCTGCCGGTAATGTTCAGCGGCACGTCGTCCCGCACCGCGTCGATCGCCTCGTCGCGCGCCTGCTGCCACAGCTCCTCCGGCACGACAGGCCAGCGCTCAGAGTTAAACGTGCGCCGCAGGCCCGGCGCGATGTTCCAGGCGATCATCGCCGCCTCGATCGGCAGCGTGCCCGATCCACAGCAGGGATCGTAGAACGGACGCGCCGGGTTTTGGTTCCAACGGCTCAGCAGGATCATCGCCGCCGCCATCGTCTCCTTCAGCGGCGCTTCCGTCGCGTGCTTGCGGTAGCCGCGTTTATGCAGCGCCGGGCCGGTGGTGTCGAGCGTCAACAACGCTTTGTCGTTCAGCAAAATCACTTCAATTACGTAACGCGGTCCGGTTTCTTCAAACCACTCCGTATGATACGCTTGCTGCAGCTTGTCGACGATCGCCTTCTTGACGATCCCCTGGCAAGCCGGTACGCTGCTGAGTTGCGATTTGTGGGAACGGCCTTCCACGGGGAATTCCCCGTCAACCGGAATAAAGTCCTGCCAAGGCAGCGCTTTGGTGCCCTCGAACAGCTCATCAAACGTAACAGCGGTAAACTCACCCATTTTGATGAGCACCCGGTCGGAAGTTCTCAGCCACAAGTTGCATCGGCAGATGTCGATCAGATCCCCGGTAAAATGAACCCTCCCGTTTTCCACGACCGTGTCTTCATAACCCAATTCTTTTAATTCGCGCGCCACCACGGCTTCCAGGCCCATTGGGGCGGTTGCGATCAATTGCAAAGGTCCAGCCATAATTACGTCAATCACTCCAGCTTCGCATAGACTTGTGAGAATAACGGAAAAACCATACAATTCAGTATAGGCCAATGTTCTGTAAGTTACAAACGGTTCTTATCAAGGAATGAACGGATGAAAGGAAGATCGAGATGCTGACACCGGAACAATACGGTGATGAACTATATGCCAAGGACGAGGTGCTGGAGCGGGTGACCCAATCCATCGCGGACAGCGGGATGCGGGACGTGTCGATCGCACCGGGGTACGGTCGGCTGCTGACGCTGCTGGTCAAGCTGGCCGGTGCCAAAGCCGTGCTGGAAATCGGTGCGTTGGGCGGGTATAGCGGCATTTGTCTGGCGCGGGGATTGCCTGCGGACGGGCGGCTCCTGTCGCTGGAGTTGAAGGAGGAGAACGCCGAGCTGGCTCGGGCCAACTTGCACGAAGCCGGATTTGAGCAGGTTGCGGGGTACATGGTTGGACCTGCGCTCGATAGTTTGCAGACCCTGGAGCAGCGGGGGGAACGGTTTGATTTCTTTTTTATCGATGCAGACAAGGAAAATTACCCGAACTATCTCGAATACGCCATCAAACTGGCGAATCCGGGAGCGCTGATTGCCGGCGACAATATCCTGCTGCGCGGACGGACCCTGAACGAGGACAAAAACGGGCCGTCGGTGCAGGCGATGCGCAGGTTCAACGAGACGATCGCCCGGGACGAGCGGCTGATTAGCACGCTGCTGCCGGCGTATGACGGACTGGCGCTGGCGATGGTGAAATAAAGAAAGACGGGTCATTTGACAAGAATCAAGTGACCCGTCTTATTTTTTGACGTCTAAGCTCCTTCAACCATATCCCGCTTACGGTATCCCAAATAGCCAACTCCCATCATGGCAATGCTGATTGCCGAGAGCGAAATAAAGGTTGCCGCATCGAACGGATCTACCGGCATCCGAGGGATCCAGCTTTGGACCGCGGTTTTCGAGAACCATTCCGGCAAATCCAAAATGCCGCCAAAGTAGTTTAAAGCAAAGGAATAACCAAGATAAGCATAAACGGCTTTGCCAAGTCTTGGCGCCCAACCTAAAGCCAAAGCGGCAAGTCCGGTAAAGAACAACACGGATGGCAGGAAATTATAGCCTGAGGCAAAGAAATCTCCCATATCCATCGTTGAGCTGTCGCCCATGGCAGAAATGGCCGTTCCGCCAAGTCCGCTTGTAGCCAGCAAAATGCCAATGATTCCGGCAACGATGGCCAAAATGACATTCGTCCAATAGAGCTTAGCCCGCGTCACTTTTGTCGCATAAAGTTGGCTTAAATGCAGCCGCGATTCCTCCGCGAAAAGTTTGTTCACGATGGCGATCGGCAAAATGGAAACCAATCCGATCATGACCATCATAATGGTCCCGGTGAAGGCTTCTTCGATGGAAACGCCGGAAATCGTAAACATTTGGCTCATGATTTCATTGCTTTCAAGGAAGGTCTGCATATCTCCGTAAATCGAACCATAAGCTGCGCCCATGACGACGAAAGCAATCAGCCAACTGATCATTACGCCTTTGTTCAGCTTGGTAAACAAGCCAGGGACGGACAGCAATGATTTTTTTGCCGACTCCCGACCTTCACGTTCGGGTAAAAAACCGGCCCCCATATCCCGACGGCCTTCAAGGACAAAAGCGATGATCACGACAATGATGCTGAAGGCCACGGCCAAAATGAGAGGTACCCAATTGTTCTCCGTAAATGGATAAGTCAGATAAGTCCAACCCATCGGATTGATCATAGAGAAGTCGGCGTTCGACACATCCGTTCCGGCTCGAAAAATATAAAGCAAGCCTACAATCCCGAGCGATGCTCCCGTTGCGGCGGATGAGGTCGGCATAATTTGCGCCATAACCAAGGCAATCACCGCCCCTAGGATCCCTGCCATCCCGATGGATGCGCCAAACAAAAAGGATCCTCCGGCCGAAATGGTGTCTACGCCAAAGCTGGTCATGATTCCGCCAATGACGAGAGCTAGTATCATATTAATAATGACGACTTCGGAAATCACCGCAAAAGAATTGGCTTGTCGACCTACTCGGAAGGAGCGGACAAGCTCCGTGAGTCCCAAATCCTCCTCTTTGCGCGTGTGGCTTACCACATGCAAAGCGGCGATAATCATCGCGAACAAACCGCAGAATAACAACATTTCGTGCGCATACATGGCACCTAAAGTGTAATCCGCCGCGGTCTCAACCGGTGTCGGACCAACCATAGAAATCATCGCCGGATTTTGTAAGGTCTCGTACATTCCCTGCAAGCCTTGCCCTTTTCCGATTTCTTCAAAAGCCGGGATATAAGCAGCCGAAAACAAGCCTAACCCCATAATCCAAACCCCGATTTTTTTCCAATCCCGTTTCAAATATTGAATAAATAAGGTGTCCCAACGTGCAAATTTCTCCTGCATGATCGTATCCTCCGTTCCCGCTCTTAGACTTCGTAATGACGCATGAATAAGTCTTCAAGCGTAGGCGGCACCGATTCGAACTTCTTGACGCCCAATTTTGCCGCTTCGGACAAAATATCATTGATAAATGCATTATCCGCAGAGAAGGTCGCTTGATTCCCGGTTTGCTTGAAATCATGGACCCCGTTAATGGAAGCCATCCGGGCCACATCGCCTTCGGTTACCATCGTGACCGTAGAACGGGTTAAGTGACGCAATTCGTCCAATGTTCCGGTTTCAACCACTTTGCCTTGGCGGATGATCACGACTTTATCGGCTAGTCGTTCCACTTCGCTCAATATATGAGAGGACAGCAAGATGGCTTTTCCTGCTTGTTTGATTTTCTCGACTTCTTCTTGGAAGACTGCTTCCATCAACGGATCCAAACCGGAAGTCGGTTCATCGAAAATATACAAATCGGAATCGACGGACAAAGCCGCAATCAAGCCAACTTTTTGTCGGTTCCCTTTGGAATAGCCCTTTGCCTTCTTCTTAGGATCCAACTCAAAACGCTTAATCAAATAATCGCGCTTATTTTTGTCTCCGCCGCCGTGCAATTTAATAAATAAATCGATGATTTCGCCGCCGGTGAGGCTGCCCCAAAGAGCCACATCTCCCGGAACATAAGAAATTCGTTTATGAATCTCGAGGCTATCGTTCCAAACATCTTTGCCAAAGATGCTAGCCTCTCCGGCGTCACGATTAATGATGCCAAGCAAAGTGCGAATCGTGGTTGATTTCCCCGCACCGTTTGGCCCGATAAAACCAACGACCTCCCCGGCGTTTACCGTGAACGACACGTCACGCAAAGCTTTGAATTTCCCGAATTTTTTTTGCAACCCCTGCACTTTTACAATTTCCGTCATAGCACTAAAACTCCTTCTACTCAGTTTTAGTAACGTGCTTTCCAGTTTAAATACCAAGGATAACTTCGGATAATAAAGAACTAATAATGTTATAATAGTTCATATATTTGCGATAATCCCCTTGTTTTAAACCAAAGTTCATTTACAGATTCAGTTATAAGCCTTTTTATCTACCCAGTCAATTTAAAAAAACGAAATTTAGAACTATAGTTTGTTTGATGATTCATAATATTCGGTATATACTTAATAAGTAGAAAAATTATGAACTAAGAAGACCATAAATATTTTTAATTCAACACGGTTGGAAAGCAGGAATGAGAAATGAACGGTTTTGAAAAGAGGACCCAAAAGAAGAAAAAGCAAGTTTTGGAAGCGGCGTTTAACTTAATGAACTCCGATGACGGGATTGAAAATCTAACGATGGATGAGATCGCGAAACAATCCAATGTCGGTAAAACGACAGTTTTCAAGTATTTTGGAAGCAAAGAAAACTTGATCCACGAGGTTTTTACGTATTTTTTAACCCGAATGGGGGAGGCGGCCCGAGCCATTATGGCCGAAAACAAGCCCTTCGAAGAAACAATCATTGCTATGAGCCTGAACAAAATCAATTATTTAGATAAAATCAATAAGCAATTTTATGTGGATTTAATGGATTATTTTACGAAGAAGGATGATGACGGCTTATCGTTGATCATGCAGCAATATGTCAAGGAGAGCTATAGCATGATGTTGGATTTATTCCATCGCGGGCGTAAAGAAGGCAAGGTGGATCTGAAATATTCGGATGAATTTTTGCTGATTTACTTCCAAGCTTTGGTTGAAGGGATATCCAGCCCGCATATCTACTCGAAGATTCTCCCTTATACCGCCCAATGGACGGAACTGCTGGTCAAAGGCATTGCGCCAAGTCAATAGAATTGAAGAAGATGACTCTGTTCTGAATTGAACAGGGTTCTTTTTTTCATGTTATGACAAGTTGAATGATTGAAAATGATCGATTGTGAATGTATTTGATTGATATTTGTGGAAATTATGATACGATGTTTTTAGTTAGGAGGGGGAATGATGCTAAACGAAGAGAGATATCGCCGGATTCTGCGGCTGCTGCAGGAGAAGGGCATCGTCAAGCTCCAGGAGCTTTGCACGATGCTTGAGGCGTCCGAATCTACCGTGAGGCGCGATCTGCAGGATCTGGAGGAGCGAGGCCAGCTCCGGAGAGTCCATGGCGGCGCGGCGTTGCCAGCATTGTCCGGGGGGCTTGAGCCGGGAATGGCGGAGAAATCAGCCGTAAACCTCCCCCAAAAGCAAAAGATTGCCGAGATGGCGTCCGGTTTAGTACGAAGTGGAGAGGCGATTTATTTAGATGCCGGAACGACGACATTGGCAATGATCCCTTATCTGAAAGGGAAATCTATCACCGTCGTGACGAACGGCTTGCCACAGGCAGATGCGCTGCTGGAGGCCGTTATTCCAAGCTATTTGCTCGGCGGTTTAGCCAAGAAACGCACGAAAGCGCTGGTCGGCAGCTTGGCCTTGGATAACCTGGGAGGGTTCCGTTTTGACCGGTGTTTTCTCGGGGCGAACGGAGTTCATCCTGATGCGGGTTACACGACGCCGGACCCGGAGGAAGCAGCTTTGAAACGCCGTGCGAGTGAGCTCTCCTCGCTAACCTATGTGCTTGCCGATTCCAGTAAAATCGGGCACGTCGCCTTCTCCAAGATCATGGAACTGGATAAGGCGGCACTCATCGCGGAGCAAGTTCCGGAACGTTGGCGCAAGCCGATCGCGGAAATGACAAACCTTATTGGAGGGTAAACACATGAGGATATATACCGTCACCCTAAATCCTTCCATCGACTATATCGTGGAAGTAGACGGCCTGCAGCTTGGCGGATTGAATCGCATGACTCGAGACCTGAAGTTACCCGGCGGGAAAGGCATTAATGTCTCGCGCGTTCTGAAGCGACTTGGGGCGGACACGACCGCCATGGGGTTTCTCGGCGGATTCACCGGTGATTTCATTGAGGGATTTCTGCGGGATGAGGCGATTAACGCCGATTTTGTACGCATCGACGACGGAGATACCCGGATAAATATCAAGCTCAAGCATGGTGAGGAAACGGAGATTAACGGCGGGGGCCCGGCCATTACGGGAGAAGAAGCCAATGCCTTGGTGGAGAAGCTGTCCCTCCTCAGGAAAGGCGACCTCGTTATCTTGGCCGGCAGCCTGCCTCCGTCGCTTCCCGGCGATTTCTATGAGCAGTTGATCCGTAGATGCCGGATGCAAGGAGCCGAATTCGTCATCGACACCACGGGCGAACCGCTGCGCCGGGCACTGGCGTACCAGCCGCTGCTCGCAAAGCCGAACCATCATGAACTAGCCGAGCTGTTTGGCGTGGTTATAGAAACACGAGAACAGTTAATTACTTACGGTCGCCGGTTGCTTGAAGAAGGGGCGCAGCATGTATTAATTTCGATGGCTGGTGAAGGGGCTTTGTTAATCACCGGAAACGAGGTTTATCATGCGAATGTTCCGCCGGGGAAGGTGCGCAACTCTGTGGGCGCCGGCGATTCGATGATCGCCGGTTTCTCGGGAACGCTTGCCATGGGAGGAGACTTGATGGAGGCGTTCCGCGCCGGCGTCGCTTCGGGAAGCGCAACTGCCTTCTCCGACGATTTGGCTGAGCGTGTGCTGATTGATGAATTGCGGGCGAGGGTGAGCATTGTTAAAGTCGAATAAGGAAAAAAATCAAGAACCCCAATCCGAGCTTGGGGTTCTTTCGATTTCCTCAGCTACTTCTTATCTTCAAGGTCCATCGTGGTATAAATGGGCCCAACCGTTTCCGATGACCTGCGGGCGGCGGGGATTGCCATCGCTCTGTTGATATGGCCGAAGCCCATAACCTTGGTTATAGGGAGGATGAGGGGGATGCGGCGGATAAGCCTGCTGTTGCGGATTAGGGAAAGGGGCTGGTTGGTTTTCCTGATGACAGCCCCGCGGCGGGCCGATGATCACCGTTTGATTAAGCGGAGCGAACGCTTCCCGGACCTTGTCGACATCCAGGCAATAGGTATGCGCGAACGCTTCGGGCGGAGTCAGCCGCAGCATATCGGACGCGGGGATAATTTCAGGAATCGGCTGATCGAAAATCGCCAGAAAACGCGTTCCGTCCATGGTCGCGGTATCGTAGTGCCACCACCCCTGCGGGATGCTTGTCGCCTGACCGGGACGGTTCGGATAATGCCGCAGCTCTTTGGTGAACGGGTTGATGATCGAGACGACGACTTCCCCCGACAGGCAGTACACAAGCTCGGAGGCGTTTTGGTGAATATGCATTTCGATGACATTGCCTTTGTCCAGGTATGTGTCCAGAAACGACATATTGCCGAGCGTATTTAACTGATGGATGGACAATTCGTTGATGAAGTTGCGTTGGTCCTTTCTGACCGTCGTGTTCCGGTTGACGTCGAACGAGAACTGTGCGTTGGGTGATGTGAAATCCATGTAAGAAACCGCCATGGTTGTTCCCTGCCTTTCCTACGTATAGGCGCTATCACTTCTACTGATATTTATGTTCGGCTTTGAAATTATATGTACGGGATGGAGCAGGGGATTAGCACAGGTTCACGAGATAGAGCGAATGTGTTCCTTTTTTCACAAAAATCGATTGCTTAAGGAAAGGCCGGTACAGTATAATGATGCGGTAATTTGCGGACCAGCTTCCCATTTACGAAAATACGACAACCAAAAGGAATTGAGAACGACCTATGAAATCAATCGAACAAGAACGGCAAGAACACCGGCCTATCCGTAAAACGGTGAATTTCGTCGAAGCCCTTGCCATCGTTGTCGGCGTCATTATCGGATCTGGGATCTTCCTGAAACCGGGGATCGTGTTAACCCATGCCGGATCTCCATGGATGAGTCTGTTGGCTTGGGTGACGGGGGGCATCATCACGTTGGCTTCGGCTTTATCCGTTGCCGAAATCGCCTCCGCGATTCCCAAATCCGGCGGTTTGTATACGTATCTTGGCGAGCTATACGGTAATATGGTGGGCTTCTTGCTGGGGTGGGTGCAAACGGTGATTTCCTATCCTGCGTCCGTGGCGGCCTTAGCCATCGCGTTCGCCTCGTATTCCGGGTATTTTATCCCGATGAACGGGTTCGAGCAAAAGCTGCTTGCCGTGGCGATCCTTGCTTTTATCCTAGCGATGAACGTGGTCTCCACCAAATATGGCGGCGTCATTCAAACGCTGGCTACGGTTGGCAAATTGATCCCGATCGTCGGCATCATCGGCTTTGGCCTGTTCACCGGCTCGTCGCCGGGATTCTCGGGGGTGCATGGGGCTGCTACCGGCGCGGGCTTTGGCGTAGCAGTATTGGGGACGTTGTGGGCATACGACGGCTGGATCGGCGTGACCAACATGGCGGGAGAAATCAAAAATCCGGCAAAAACGCTGCCCAAAGCGATCTCCATCGGCGTGATTTTCGTTATCTGCGTGTATGTGTTGGTTAACCTGGCGATATTTCAAATCTTGCCTTACGATGCGATCGTCAGTTCCAAAGCTCCCGGCGCGGATGCGGCCGAAGCGTTGTTCGGCAGCGGCGGGGGAATGTTCATTACCGCAGGGATCATCGTCTCCGTGCTTGGCGCACTAAACGGATACCTGATGACGGCGGCGCGGGTTCCGCAGGCTATGGGCGAGAAAGGAGAAATTCCGTTTTCGGCGGTGTTCCGCAAAATCCATCCGAAGTTTCAGACGCCGTCCAATGCGTTGATTTTTCAAGGAGTGCTGGCAGTCGTTTATATCTTCTCTGGGACGTTTGATACGTTAACCGACCTGCTGATCTTCGTGTTGTGGATTTTCTTTACGATGGGCGTGTTTGGCGTGTTTCTGCTGCGGAGGAATGTATCCTCCCCGAAAGGGCAGTATCGCGTGCCGCTGTTCCCTGTGACGCCGCTAGTTGGGATCGTAGGCGGGATATATATCCTGGGGAGCACGATCATTAGCAGCCCGCTCCAATCCTTGATCGGGATTGGGATCACGCTGATCGGACTGCCGATCTACTCCTATATGAAGCGGAAATAGGCGGTTCGCTAGACGAAAACAGGCTTGCCGATGGGCGCCGGCTTAATGGCCGGCGCCCGTTATGTATTGATAGAAATGGACGTCCCACCATTTCCCGAATTTGCGTCCCACTTCTTTGAAACAACCGATGTATTCAAAGCCGAACTTCTCGTGCAGCTTGCGGCTGGCTTCGTTGCCGCCGACCACCCCGCTGATGACGGTGTGATAGCCAAGCGCTGCTGCGCGTTGCAAAATGTCGGCGGTTAGGGCGGAGCCGATGCCTTGGCCGCGGAACTCGGCGGCGAGATACACCGAAAGCTCGGCTGAATGGGCATATGCCGGTTTCGCCCGGAACGGGCTCAGGCAGCAATAACCGGCCACTTTCCCTTGCACCGTCGCCACGATCAGCGGAAACCGCCCGCCGTGGTTGTCGAACCAGACCCTCCGTTGCTTTAGCGTCTGTGCTTCCAAGTCAAACGTGGCCGCGGAGTTCAGCACCGACTCGTTATAAATGGCCAGTAGGTCCGGCAAATCCTCCAGTACAGCCTCTCTGATTTCGGTCACGATGTTTTCCTCTTCCTTCCCTAAAGATAAGTGTAAGGCAACCCTTTATCGTCACAATCATCATATCACTATGATGAGGGGGTGCCTATGTATATGTACTCATTAGGATAACTCCCAAAAAAGCAGCAAAAGTGCAGGCTTTTTCATCGGAATTACCGATTTAGGGCGAAAACCTGCAAAAGTGCAGGAATTTTACCTCGGAAAGGCTAATATCGCGGTAATCACCACAAAAAACTGTATATTTGCAGACATTTGCTCGATTTGAAGAAAAGGCGTTCAAAAAACTGTATTTATGCAGGTTTTTCTTTGCTGGTGTAGGCCCTTCCCCCCTCAAAACCAATAAACGGCGTCGTTATGCAACTCGTATTTTACGACGTGTTTGCCTTCCGCACCTGAAACTGCGGTCAAAACTCCCTTAGCCTTTAACGATTGCAGAGTACGGACGGCGGTCCGATGGTTAAGGGACAGGTGGGTCTCTACGTCCACGGGACGCAGCGGCCGGGCCAGCATGCATGCAAGTCGCAAGATCTCCCGTTCTTGGATCGATTGAGCATCCGCTGGGGAATTCGCCGGCAAATACCGATTGAGCACCATGCGCAGCAAGGTGATGCACAATTCCGGCCGGTTCGCGACGTCATCGTAGGCGAAACAAATCACCTGAAACCCCATCGCGGTCAGAAAAGTTTCCCGATTTAGCTCGTTGCAGTATTTTTGCCTGTCCATGTCCCTGACGTGCGGACCAAACCCTTTGATCTCGATGACCAGCTTCACGGGTCCAGCCAACCATACGAAATCGCAAAAATAAGAGTGCCCTCGCCAATCTACAACCTCATACTCCGGATGCAGGCGATCGAAATTCCCTTGCACCTCCCACCAAACTTTCCGGCAGAATAACTTCTCCGCCTCCCGGTGACCGCGCTCCAGACGCCCTCTGCGCTCTCCCGTCCTCGACTGTAGATGCGCCTGCATAAATGTGGCATGAGCTTGTTCAAACGCCATCTCTGAAACCATGGACCCATCCCTCCCGAAAAATAAGAAAACGCCCCGGTTCCAAATGCATGGATCGGGACGTTCTTCGTCTTAGGTCCATTATACATCGCGTGATGCGGTTTGAACATATCGCAGAACAGCTACCAGGAAACTATTGGCAAAACTAGAAGTCTCCCCGATCGACGTCGTGGACCATGCGGTCGTAAGGTCGGGGGGACGACACCGGATCCCCCGCGGATCGCGGCCTGAACGTCCCGGTGCTCCGCAAAATAACAGGAGCGGGCGGACGTCAGCCGATCGGATCATCCGCCGATTCGTCCCCATATTTTTTCGCATAATGCGAGAGCGCCAGAAGCGGCCAGATATACCGGTAACTATGATAGTGAACGTAAAAATACCCCGGCAGCCCGGCCCCGGTCGGATAGGAGGCGGGCCAGCCGTCTTCGTGCAGCAGTTCGATCAGACGGGCGGAGCCGCGTTCGATTTCGGGCGTTGGCCGGTCGTGCACCGCGATCAGCGCGTCCAGCGCCCACGCCGTCTGTGAGGGCGTGCTGGCGCGGAGCGGCACGTACCGCTTCGCTCGATCGCTGCGGCAGGATTCCCCCCAGCCGCCGTCGGCGTTTTGGATATTTCGCAGCCATTCGGCGCTATTCGCGATGGACGGATGGTCGGCGGGCATGCCTACCGCCATTAATCCCGTTAATGCCGCCCAGGTACCGTAAATGTAGCAGATCCCCCATCGACCGTACCAGGACCCGTCCTCCTGTTGATGGCTTAGCAGCCAGTCTGCCCCACGCGCGACCCAATCGTGACGTACGCCCAACTTGGCGAAATTCCCCAGGTACTCCAGCGTCCGGCCGGTCAGGTCCGCTTCCGATGGATCGGTGGCCGCCGATTTCGCCCCTTCGATGGCCAGCCAGGTAAGCATGACCTTATCGGTATTTTTTTCGAAAGCCGGCCAGCCGCCGTCGGCGTTTTGCATCGACCAGACCCAATTCAGCCCGCGGTTCCACGCGTCGAGGGTAGCGGGATCGTCAGCGTGCAAGGCGTGGAGGGCGCGCAGGACGGCCGTGGTGTCGTCGACGTCGGGGACGAATGTATTCGTCTCCGAGAACCCCCAACCCCCGGGCACGGTACCTGGATTATGAATCTGCCAATCCCCCGGTTTACGATGCTGACGTTCCCTTAAATAATCGGCAGCCCGTCGAACGGCCGGATGGGAAGGCGGGCCGCCGGCTTCCTGCAAGGCATGGGAGATCAGCGCGGTATCCCAGACCGTGGAAGGGGAGTTCTGGATCGTGACGTAGCCGCTTTCGCCAAGGCCGCCGCCGTCCACCGTAAACTTCATGTTAGCTAAACCTTCGACGGCACGCTGGATGACCGGATGCTGTGTTTCATAACCAAGCGCCAGAAAAGCGAAGACCATCAGCACCGTGCAGCTGGCATAGGTGTAAAGCGTCCCGTCGCTTTCGATCCTTTCGAGCAAATATTGCTCGGCTTTATGGATCGAGGCCTGACGAATGCGCCGCGGCGTTCCGACCAAATGGCCTAACGCCGATTGGAACTGCTCAAGCGGTTCCCGGCTCTCGCGGGACTGCGTCAGCGCCTCTTCTTCCGGACCGCGGTCGTCCGAGAACAGCTCGCTCAAATCGGGCGTCCGCACGGACCTGGCGCGGAAATTCCGCTCGGCCATGATCAATAGCGGAACAAGATGAACCCGCGAGTAACCGGAGAAATCATAGAAGTTCAGCGGAAACGCCTCGGGTAACAGCAGGATTTCAATCGGAATCAGCGACAAGGACGAGGGCCAGGCCCTCTGTCCGGTGGCTGCCAGGATCGCTTTTGTAAGCAGGCTCTTCGCCTGTCCGATGCCGCCGCGTTCCAGGATGTACCGCTTCGCCCTTTGCAGCGCTTCGTCTTCCGGTCGGCTGTACCCGGAGAATAGCAGGGCGTAATACGACTCAACCGTGGCGGACAGATGGCCATCGCCGTCGTCTCGGTACCATCGCCAGCAACCTTCCGGCTGCTGGGCGGCCAAGATGCGGTCATGCAACTGCCGGATCAGCTCCTCCCGGTCCGCATTTAACGTGCGAAAGAGGATAATCGTGCATGCATCAAGGGTAATGCCGTTTTCGAAGCAAAACCGCCAAGCGCCATCCGCTTCCTGCCGCTGAATCAATTCCCCGGATAATCGGTGAATCTCCCTCCTTATATCGGCGATGTTGTGCGCCATCCTTGCTCCCTCCTTGTCATCGTCATCCCATTATATGAGAGGAGGAAGAGAGCCATGTGCGGCAACTCAGTAACGATGGTGCGAAGTACCCCCGAGTTCAGGTATAGTAAAGGGAAGAATGGACTTCTACTGAGATCAAGGAACGATACAAAGAGAGGGAAGTTAGCAATGACGACAAGACTCTATTTTGACGATGCTTATTTGACCTGTTGGACGACCCGCGTCAAAGGCAAGCTGGAACGGGAGGACGGCGTTTACGTCGTGTTGGAGGAAAGCGCCTTTTATCCGCACGGGGGAGGGCAGCCGAACGATACGGGGCGAATTGAAGGCATTCCCGTACTGGACGTGATCAGTGAAGGCGATGAAGTGCTGCATAAGGTAGAGCGATTCCCGGGAGAGGGGGAGGTCCGCTGTGAAATCGACTGGGACCGCCGGTTTGATCACATGCAGCAGCATAGCGGGCAACACCTGTTGTCGGCCGTATGCTTAGAGCATGGGGCGATGACGCTAAGCTTCCATCTCGGCGAGGACTACTGCACGATTGACGTAGATCGGACGGAGGTATCGACAGAGCAGCTTGCTGCCATCGAACACGAGGCGAACCGTCATATCTATATGAATCATAAGATTTCCGGCTACTTTGTCACTGAAGAAGAAGCCTCGCGTCTGCCTCTGGTAAAACCGCCGAAGGCGGTAGACCGCGTCCGTATCGTCGAGATGGAGGGCGTGGAATACAACGGTTGCGGAGGAACGCACGTCGCGGCGACCGGCGCGATCGGGATGATTAAGCTGCTGAAGACCGAGAAGCAGAAGGGCCATGTACGGATCTTTTTCAAATGCGGGTACCGGGCTTTAAACGAGTTTCGGGAGCAGCAACAAGTGCTTGGGGCGGTGACCTCCCGATTGAAAACAGGCCGGGACGGCATCCTGGAGCGTCTGGACAAATGGGAGGACGAGCAGAAGGGGCTGCAATCCGAATTGGACGCATTACAAGAAGCCATGGACGAGATTACGGTAGGCCAGCTGTTGGCCAAGCAGGAAGTCGGGCGGATCGCTCACATTTTTGCAGACAAGACGTTAAGAGAGCTGCAGAACCTGGCGCAGAAGCTCACCGCGCAATGTGACGCGGCAGTGTTGCTGGCGACCGAATCCGAGCACAAGGTGGTGCTGGCTCAGAACGGCAGCCATTCGGTGTCCTGTGGCGCATTCTTCAAGGAGCATCTGGCCGCATATGGCGGAAAAGGCGGCGGCAGCGACAAGCTGGCGCAGGCCGGCTTCGGTAGTCGGCCCGAGGCGCTGGCTTTTTACGAGTTTGCCAGACAAGCGTTGTTATAGGGAGAATTGCCGCTGTCAGTGCGGGAACTCTCGTATTAGTCCGATAAAACGATGAGCCGCTGGAGACAGCGGTTCATTTTTCCGCGTACGAATGCTTGAAAAGAACTGGAGGGATTCCTGCTACCTCGGCGCCGTCATTCGCGGCTTCGGTCTCGCATACAACTTCAGCCGGACCCACATCGTATTGATCAGCAGCAGTATGCCGGAGATGACGAACAGGCCTTCGATGCCGATATACCCGGCGAGGAACCCGCCGATCAGCGAGCCCATCATGTTGCCGAGAGCCAGTGTGCTGCTGTTAAAACCGAACGCCCGGCTCTCCATGCCGTCCGGGGTGTAGTACCGGATCAGCGCATTGACACTTGGCAACAGCCCCCCCATGAATACGCCCATCAAAAACCGAACGGCGATCAGCTGCCACACCGTTTGCACGAACGCTTGCGGGATCAGCGTGGCCGCTGCTCCAATGAGACAAAAGGTCAGGATGCGGTGAGCCCCCAGCTTATCGCTGACCTTGCCGAGAACCGGCGAGGTAATCATATTCGAAATCCCCGTCACGGCGCTGACAAAACCGGCCCAGAACGCCACGTCGGCGGTCTGTCCGTGCAGCTTCTCCACGTATAAAGGCAGCAGCGACATCGGGCTCAGCATCGCGAATTGCAGCAGGAACGTCACGGCGAACAACGCGGTCAGCTGAGGCGTTTTGTTCAGCTCCAGGAAGCCCTGCAGCACGGAAGGCTGCGGCGTATGCGACGCTTCCTCGCGGTCGAACTTCTCGCGCACGAACAGAAGCGCCAGCAAGGAGGCGATAAATAACAGCACCCCGGTAATGTAAAAAATCGGCCGAAACCCAATCCACTCCGCCATCAATCCGCCGATCAAGGGCCCCAGAATTGTACCGGCCACGGTGCCGGACTGAATCGTACCCATCGCGAAGCCCATTCGCTCCTTCGGCGCCGTGCCTGAGATCAGCGCCACGGAGGCCGGATTAAAGCCGGAGATGGTCCCGTTCAGCAATCGTAAGCCGAGCAGATGCCAAGGTTGCGTAGCGAAGCCCATCAGCGTAATGACGATGGCCATGCCGAAGCCGGAGCGAAGCAACATGATTTTACGACCGTATTTGTCGGCAAGCTTTCCCCAGATGGGCTGAAAAATAAACGAAGTCGCGAAATTGGCAGCAAAAATCATCCCGGCCCACATTCCGATCGCATGCTCTCCCTGCACGTTCAAATCCCGCGCTAGATACAGCGAGAGAAACGGCGTGATCATCGTCATCCCGGCATTGACCAGAAATTGTCCGAACCAAAGCACAATGAGATTGACCTTCCAGGTGTTCAATGTGCTTTCACTTCCTTTCGCAGGGTCTAAGGATGCTTCTCACTTCACAAAGTGATCCTAGTATATCACTATTGGAAATGCTTGGTCTGAGTCATTCTTCATGGCATCTTCATCCGATTGTCATAGGTTCGCCATGCGTTTGGCCGTTGTGATAGTTGTTACTTACTTTTAAGTAGGGCATAATGTACATTAGAATGTTTATAGTGTAGCTATGATTTTTCATAAAAATGGTTTCTACGAGTATTGGAGGCGTGCAGCTTGGTTTACAACGATCGTTTGATCCGGGCTCTGCGAAAGCAAGAGGTGGATCGTCTTCCGGTTTGGTACATGCGCCAGGCGGGCAGATATGATCCTGATTACCGGAAAATTAAAGAAAAGTACAGCTTATTAGAGATATGCCGGCGGCCGGAGCTGGCGGCAGAAATCACCATGATGCCCGTCCGTAAGCTTGGTGTGGATGCGGCTATTTTGTATTCCGACATTATGAATCCGGTTGCTTCCCTTGGCGTGGAGTTTGATATTGTCAAAAATATCGGGCCGGTTATCGAACAACCGATTCGGACGCTGACGGATGTAGAGCGACTGAAGCCAATCGACGTCCATAAGGATTTATCGCATATTTTGGAGACGATTGCGATTCTGGACAAGGAGCTTGACGTTCCGCTCATTACTTTTGCCGGCGCGCCGTTTACGATCGCTAGCTATTTGATCGAAGGACGGCCGTCCAAGAGCTATATCCACACGAAAGCGTTGATGTACGGCGAACCGGTAACCTGGTTTAAGCTGATGGACAAGCTGGGCGATATGGTCATCGCTTATCTGCGAGCCCATGTAGAAAGTGGAGGCAAAGCGCTCCAACTGTTTGACAGTTGGGTGGGCGCACTTGCTCCAAACGATTTTCAGCGGTATGTACTCCCGACGATCACCCGTATTTTTACCGAACTTCGCGATTTGGATGTACCGAAAATTTATTTTCCCGGCGTAAGCTCAGGAGAGCTGCTTCCAACGTTGACCGATATCGCTGCCGACGCGGTAGGGCTCGATTGGCGCGTATCCATCGCGGAAGGACGACGTCGGACGAATGGAAAGTTCGCGATGCAGGGCAACTTGGATCCCTACATTTTGACCGCGCCGATGGAGGTCATTAAGCAGCAGGCCAAAGCAATTATCGACGACGGCTTAACGGCCCCGGGATTTGTGTTTAACTTGGGTCACGGCTTGTTTCCTGAGGCTTCCATCGACAAGCTGCGCGAGCTAACGGAATTCGTACATGCGTATTCCGCCGAAGCGATCCTGCATCAATCAACGCCGCGTACGTAATGCTAAACCACATACATGAGTGCAACTCAATTATCGACTAGAGGTGAACTGGAATCGTGAAATCGAAAATCGGAGTGTTGGTGATGTCTTACGGGACGCCGCAAAGCTTGGACCAGGTTGAAGCGTATTATACGCATATCCGGCGTGGCCATCCCCCAACTGCGGAACAGCTCCAGGAGCTGGTCGGCCGATATGAGGCGATCGTAGGGGGAGTGTTTCCGCTGCGCGCCAATACGGACAAGCAAGTCGCCGCATTGCAGGAAACGCTGAACCGCATGGCCGCGGGCAAAGATACGGAGTTCGTTTGTTATCAAGGGCTTAAGCATGCCCATCCGTTTATAGAGGACGGCGTGGCACAAATGGCGAAGGACGGCATCCGAGAAGCGGTTGGAATCGTGCTTGCGCCGCATTATTCCGTCATGAGCATCGGCGGTTACGTCAAGCGAGCGGAGGCGAAGGCGCAAGAGCTAGGAGTTTCGATGCGCTTCGTGGAGAGCTATCATTTACATCCAAAGCTGATCGAGGCTTTTGCCGCTCGGGTGTCCGCCAAGCTCGACCAATTTGAGGAAGCCGGCGCACTGCGCGATCAGGTTCGAGTGCTGTTCAGCGCCCACAGCTTGCCGGAAAAAATCCTGCAAATGGGCGATCCCTATCGCGACCAATTGCTGGAGACGTCCCAGGCCGTGGCGGACAAAGTTGGCGTGACCAACTGGCAGTTCACTTGGCAAAGCGCGGGCCGTACGGCGGATCCGTGGCTGGGGCCGGATATTTTAGATACGTTAAAAGACTTGAGCGAAGAACAAGTGGAGGATGTGCTGGTCGCTCCCGTCGGGTTCGTATCGGACCATCTGGAAGTGCTGTACGATCTAGACATCGAAGCCAAAACGATCGCGAAAGAATTGGATATGCGACTGGAACGGATCGAATCGCTGAACACCGAACCTTTATACATGGAGGCGCTCGGCGACGTCATTATCAAATCTTGGGAAATGAGATGAGAGGACATGCGTGATTCTTCACGTCAGGTTGTCATTATCGGCGGGGGGCTAACCGGGCTGTCCGCAGCCTTTTACGTTCGCAAGTTCTATTCGGAGAGGGGCTTAACCCCGCAAATTACGCTGCTGGAGAAAGGCAACACCCTTGGCGGCAAAATCGAAACGCTCGAGAAGGACAATTTCGTCATTGAGAAAGGTCCGGATTCTTTCCTGGCCCGCAAGACGGCCATGACCGATCTGGCGAAGGAGCTGGGGCTGGAAGACGAGCTTGTCTCAATGAACCCGGACGCCAAGAAGACGTACATCGTCAGTGAAGGCAAGCTGCATCCGATGCCTTCGGGGCTGGTGTTAGGCATCCCGACAGAGCTTGGCCCCTTCCTGCGCAGCGGACTCGTTTCCTGGAGTGGCAAAGCCCGGGCGATGCTGGACCTGGTGATGCCGCCGCGGCAAAGCGAGGAGGACGAATCGCTTGGTATGTTCATCGAACGCCGGCTGGGTTCCGAGGTGCTGCAGAACGTAACCGAGCCGTTGCTCGCGGGGATCTATGCGGGCGATACCTACAAGCTCAGCTTGCAGTCGACCTTCCCGCAATTCGGAGAGGTGGAGCGGGCTTACGGAAGTTTGATCAAGGGCATGATGACCGGCAAGAAGCCGGTGGAAACGCACACAGGCACGAAGCGCAGTGCGTTCCTGACGTTCCGCAAAGGCTTGCAGTCGTTGGTGAACGGACTGGTGTCATCGTTGTCGGATGTAGATTGCCGCTTGGAGACCGAAGCGGTGGAAATCCGCCGTACGGGACCGGAAGCGTACGAAGTTGTGCTTGCGTCAGGCGAAGGGCTGGCGGCAGACGATGTGATCGTCACCGTTCCAGCGTTCACCGCCGCGGAGTTGCTACGTCCACATGTCGATGTGACCGCGCTGGATACGATCAACTACGTGTCCGTTGCTAACGTCGTTATGGCTTTTGATCGCAAAGATGTTACTGGCTTGTTTGATGGATCGGGTTTCTTGGTACCACGCAAGGAAGGCCTGAATATTACCGCCTGCACGTGGACCGGCATCAAGTGGCTGCATACGAGCCCGGACGACAAAATGCTGTTGCGCTGCTACGTTGGCCGTTCCGGCGATGAGGAGAAGGCGTTTCTGCCCGAGGAGGAGCTGACGGAGCTCGTGTTAGAGGATCTGAAACGGTTAATGAATATCACGGCCCGGCCGTTGTTCACGGAAATTACTCGGTTGCCGAAATCGATGCCGCAGTATCCGGTTGGACATCTGCAGCAGGTTGCGGAGTTAACCCGCCAACTGAAGGGATCGCTCCCTGGCGTATATGCAACCGGAGCGGCGTTTTACGGCGTTGGCCTGCCTGACTGCATCAAGCAGGCGAAGGAGCTGGCGGAGCAGATGGCCGATCACTTGAAGGTCGCCCAGGCTTAAAGTGGAGCCGACTGTGTGACCCAACCCAACTTAGGACTTCTTGACCCCTTGCCCGCAAAATAGGTGAGGGGTTCTATTTATTTTCGGATACCTGATATAATAAAATCAAACGGTCAGCTTTTGATCACGAAGCGTATTCAGAGAGGTGGATTCGGCGGTGCTCAAAACCTGACATCGAAGGTTCACTGAAAAGATAGATCGAAGTAAAAAGGAGTCCGTCATGTATCCACCGAGGTCGGAAAAAAACAAAAAGAAGCAGCAGGAAAAAAGACGGCGTCAAAACCGGCTCTGGCTCCTGCTTAACATGACTCTCATCACTTTAATTTTCGTGCTGGGAGCTTACTTTTATTTGGAAGAACGAACCGGGCAGGCCGTTCCGGAGGCGGGAACGGGGCAGTTGCCCGGCGTTTCGGGTGAAACTGTACCGGACGACGGCGATTCAAGAGCCGAGGAAACGCCAATTCCACAGTCGGAGGACGACAGTGCTGCACCAACGGGGACGGAGAAAGGGAACGGTACGGATCACTCCGAAGCGGGGGACACCACGCCCGGAGAAGGGGATGGAGATGCACCCGACGGAGGCGAGGTTGGCATAGCCAATCCGCCATCCGGCACTGGTTCGGGCAAGGAGAATGGCGGCGATGCGGAGCAGCTGCTGATTCATTTTGCGGGGGACACGATTTTTTCCGGGAAGGTTGAGGAGCGGCTGGAGAAAGCAGGATACGATTCTCCGTACAAATACGTGCGGGGGTTGTTCCAGAACGACGATTTAAGCGTATTGAATCTGGAGACGCCGGTGACTTCCGGCGGAAACCCTGCGGTTGATAAGACCTTTGTCTTCAAGTCGCCGCCGAAGGCGATTGGACCGATGGCCCAGGCCGGCGTGGACGCGGTCAATTTGGCGAACAACCATGTATTGGACCAAGGCGTGTCCGGTCTTCAGGATACGATGAAAGCCCTGCGGCAACACAACGTGTTGTATGTCGGCGCGGGCAAGAACAGCAAAGAAGCTTACGCCCCGGTCTATCTCGAACGCAAAGGCATCAAGATCGCCTTGTTCGGATTCAGCCGGGTAGTGCCGGAGCCGGGATGGGTTGCCGGAAAGAACAAACCGGGAGTCGCCTCGGCGTACGCGCCGGAAGCTGCAGTGAACGCCATTAAGGCGGCGCGCAAGAATGCCGATCTGGTGCTTGTCATGACCCATTGGGGCAAAGAGCGGACCACCAAGCTGGAAGAACATCAGCAGGGTTTGGCCCACGCGTTTATCGATGCCGGTGCTGACCTGGTCATTGGCGGCCATCCTCATGTAATGCAGGGGCTGGAGCAATACAAAGGCAAGTGGATTGCCTATAGCACGGGCAACTTTATTTTTACGAAATCGAAGGACCCGAAGACGTGGGAGACCGCGGTATTTGCGGCTTCCTGTACACGCAGCGGGGATTGTAAGCTCAAGCTGATCCCTTATCTTACCGAGTTGGGCCAGCCCGTGCCGATGAGCCCTCAAGACGGAAGCCAGTTGCTGAAGGAGATCCAGAGCTTCTCGCCGGGAGTGCGGATTTCTGAGGATGGCGAAGTGAGCACTTCCCGGATCGGCAGGACGAAAGAGCCCGGATTAACGCTGCTGGCGGATCATCGCGCGTAAGGAAAGGATCGTTTCCGTTAGGAGGGAGGCGAGGGATTGCGTAACCCATGTGTCGCCCATCGCGGTTTCTCCGGGATCGCCCCGGAGAACACGATGGCCGCGGTCCAACTGGCTATGGAGCAGAAGGATGTCCGTTGGATCGAAGTTGATGTACAATGTTCAAAGGACGGCGTGCCTTTGTTGATTCATGATTTTACCTTAAACCGTACGACAAACGGTCGGGGGCCGGTCAAGGACAAGACGTTGGCGGAGCTGCAGGCGCTGGATGCCGGCAGTTGGAAAGCTAAGGCTTACCGTGGGGAACGTTTGCCTAGCCTGGATGAGTTTCTGGACACGATCGCCGGACGGCTGCGCGCCAATCTGGAAATCAAGACGGAAGGGAATAGGTACCCCGGCTTGGAGGAAAAGGTGATCTCCGCCGTCAAGCGTCGGCATATGGAACACGAGGTCGTGCTGACTTCGTTTGAGCCGCGGATCCTGGCGAAAATCAAGGAGATTGGCCGCGGCATCCGCACGGGTCTGATTATTGACCGGCAGCCGAAGGATTTGCTGCTGCGGCTGAAGCTGTTGCATTGTTCTTTTTTATCGATACATTATCGCGCATTAACCGCAGAGCTAGCCGAGAAAGCATTCAAGCACGGCATCGACGTGATGGCATGGACGATGGACGATGTGAGGTCTCTGCGGAAAACGGCGGCGCTGCACCCCGACATTCTGCTTTGCACAAACCGGCCGGATGTATGGCGTGAGGCGATCGGCAGCGGGAAAACGAATCATGTGATTGTGAAACCACAATCCCCAGGAGGAGAAGATGACGATGAACAAATTGATCGCTAATGTGTATTGTGTTGGGCGGAATTATCGGGCACATGCCGAGGAGCTCGGCAACGAGGTGCCAACTGAGCCGATGATCTTCCTGAAACCGTCGCATGCGGTGACGACGATGGACGGCCGGGGCCTTGAGCTTCCGGCGGACCGCGGTTCGGTGCATTATGAAGCCGAGTTAGTGCTGCGTATCGCCCGTGATTATAAGCCGGGGATAACGGTCGACGAATTGGTGGACGTGATCGCGTTTGGAATCGACTTCACGCTTCGCGACGTGCAGAACATCGTCAAAGACAAGGGCAATCCGTGGACACCGGCCAAAGGTTTCCTCCAGTCGGCGCCAATCACGCCTTATCTTGCCTTCCCTGGCGCGGCGGAAACGGCAAACGAAGATTTTGTGCTGCGCAAGAACGGAGAGGTTGTGCAACGCGGCAACATCAGTCGGATGATCTTCCCGCTGCAGCAAATCGTCGATTATATCGCCGAGCATTACGGTCTGGGCGAAGGGGATTTGATTTTTACCGGAACGCCTGAAGGGGTGGGCCCGGTTGTTCAAGGAGATAAGCTGGAGTTGTCCTATGGCTCCCAGGTGCTGGGAAGCTGCACGGTAGCTTCCGGCCCGGCGGCAAAATGAATTTCGATTGGATCATTGGGGCGCTTGGCGCCCTAATCGTGTCTGGAGCGGCTTACAAGAAGAAATCGTTATCCCTCTCCGGCATGCTGGCCGCATTCGTCATGGGGACCGTATATTACGGGGCCGGCAATTTGTTCTGGTTTGGTATTTTGCTGTTGTTTTTCGTCAGCTCTTCGGCTTTCTCGCATTTTCGCGGGGACCGTAAGGCCGAGCTGGAGAAATCCTATGCCAAAAGCGGACGTCGGGACGCCGGCCAGGTGTTGGCGAACGGCGGTCTGGGCATGTTGGCCTGTCTCGGCAACCTGTTCTGGCCAGATCCGGCGTGGGCGTATTTTTTCGTCGGGACGATGGCCGCGGTGACCGCGGATACATGGGCGACGGAATGGGGCGGGCTCAGCAAACGCGAGCCGCGTTCCATCTTAAACGGCCGCCGGGTTCCTCCGGGAACGTCGGGCGGGGTGACGCTGCTGGGGAGTACCGCAGCGCTGGCCGGTGCGGCGTGCATCGGCGGCGCCGCTTGGCTGCTCCGACTGTGGACCGGAGACGATGCGTATAACGAAGTTGTTCCCGCGCTGTTCGCGCTGGTGAAATGGGGGTTGATCGGCGGGGTTTCCGGATTGGTTGGGGCTTTCGCCGATTCCTGGCTAGGCGCGACCATCCAGGACATGCAGCGCTGTACCGTGTGCGGCAAAGAGGTCGAGGTGGCGGTACATTGTGACCAAGCTACCGTCCATTTGCGGGGTTACCGTTGGATGGATAATGATATGGTGAATTTACTCAGTTCTCTGGCAGCCGGGTTCGTGGCGTGGGGAATCGGGATGATAGGATAAAGTAGGGGTTAGCGAATGAACATACTGACGGTGGAACATCTGACGAAAACCTATGGGGAGAAAGTGCTGTTTCAGGACGCTTCCTTCGGCATGGATGAAAACGATAAAATCGGCGTGATCGGCGTCAACGGAACAGGGAAATCTACGTTTCTGAAGGTGATTGCCGGCATGGAACAAGCCGATTCCGGCAAGGTTGCGATCAATCGGGACGTACGGGTGACGTTTCTGACGCAAAATCCGGAGTTTGCCCCGGACATTTCCGTGCTGCGCGGCGTCTTCCAGGGCGGCGGGTCCGAGCTGCAGGTCGTGTCGGCTTATATGGAGGCCGAGGAAGCATTGGAACGAGAGCCGGGAGATGCCGGACGTCAAGCGGAGTTGGCGCGTCTGTCCCAGGAGATGGACCGACTGCAAACGTGGACCCTGGTCAGCGAGGCCAAGAGCGTTCTGTCCAAGCTAGGCATCACCGACTTCGCCCAGAATATGGGCAGCTTGTCCGGGGGCCAACGCAAGCGCGTGGCGTTGGCTTCAGCGTTAATCCTTCCCTCTGAGCTGCTGATCATGGACGAGCCCACCAACCATATCGACAATGATTCCGTCGCCTGGTTGGAGACGTATTTGCAGAAACGGCGCGGGGCGCTGCTGCTTATTACGCATGACCGTTATTTTCTGGATCGCGTCTGCAACGTCATGCTGGAGCTGGATCACGGCCGGCTGTTCCGTTATGAGGCGAATTACAGCCGTTTCCTGGAGCTGAAGAGCGAACGCGAGGAGCGTGAAGCCGCGTCCGAACAGAAGCGGCAAAATCTGCTGCGGACTGAGCTCGCCTGGATCCGCCGCGGAGCCAAAGCCCGCTCGACGAAGCAAAAAGCGCGGATCGAAAGGTTCGAGCAACTGCAGTCGGCGAAGACGGAATATAAGAACGACAATCTCGAAATCTCGGTTGCCTCCACGCGGCTGGGCCGCAAAATCCTGGAAATCGACGGGCTGCGCAAGTCGATCGAAGGCCGGGTGCTGATCGGGGAGCTGACGTATACGGCGGTGCCGGGGGACCGCGTCGGCATCGTGGGACCTAACGGCAGCGGGAAATCGACGCTGCTGAACATGATTGCCGGACGGATTGAGCCGGATCGCGGCGAAATCGTGCTTGGGCAGACGGTGAAGCTGGGTTATTTTACCCAGGAACATCAGGAAATGGACAGCCAGCAGCGAGTAATCGAATATATCAAGGATGAGGCGGAGGTTGTCACGACGGCGGACGGCTCACGGATTACCGCGGCGCAAATGCTGGAGCGGTTCCTGTTCTCGCCGGACATGCAGTGGACGCCGATCGGTAAACTGTCGGGGGGAGAGAAGCGGCGGTTATATCTGCTGCGCGTGCTGATGGGCTCTCCAAACGTGTTGCTGCTGGACGAACCGACGAACGACCTCGACATCCAGACGCTGACGGTACTGGAAGCGTATTTGGATGAATTCCCCGGCGCGGTGTTTGTCGTCTCCCATGACCGCTATTTCCTCGACCGGACCGTAGACAAGATCATGGCGTTTGAGGGAGGCGGGGTGGTCGCCGTGCACGTGGGCGACTACAGCGAATATGAGGAGCGGTTGCAGGCGGGTGGCGTCGGGAAAGGGAATGTAAGTGGACAAACCGCCTCGGATTCCCGGAAACAAGGCAACGACCGGACTGACCAGAGCGACGGCGGAGCCCAAACTCCATCCGGCAGCCGGGGTCCGGGTCGCGGAGAGAAGCTGAAGTTTAGCTATAACGAACAGCGCGAGTACGAGACGATCGATGCGACCATCGAAGCGGCCGAGCTGCGTCTTGCGACGATTTCCGAGGGAATGGAGTCCGCCGCGAGCGACGCCGTCCGTCTGCAGGAGCTAATGCAGCAGCAGCAGGAAGCGGAAGCCGAGCTGGAACGCCTGATGGAGCGCTGGACGTATCTGAACGAGCTGGCGGAGAAGATCGAAGCCCAGCGGAACTTGTGAAGCACGGCTGAGGTGAGGATGAGTCCGAGGCCTGTTTTTTTCAGCCGCAGCCTGAATGAACCAAATACAACCGCTGGTCGGATGAAATGTTGTAATCTCAAAATGCAACCTTTTGGGGTTTAGCGCTCCAATCTATGAATCTATGATATAATCGAGACCTGCAAACTCTTCGCCTGGCGAAGAGTCTTTCTTT
>NZ_JADCNN020000019.1:0-88269 GCF_014947195.2 Paenibacillus rhizolycopersici
TTTTTACGTCTCCAGCACTTTTCTCAAATTGGGAAGTAAAGAGGAGTGAGAGAATCGCTTACTTCGGACTGAATCCGGCCTATTTCCGGATCGTTACACTCGTCCCGATCGGTACGATCCGGGCCAATTCGACGACATCCGTGTTGTACATGCGGATACAGCCGTGTGATACTTCCTTGCCGATGGAGGAAGGGTCGTTGGTTCCGTGGATCCCGTAATGGGGCCTGGACAAGCCCATCCAATAGGCTCCAAACGGCCCACCGGGGTTCGGGGCTTTGTTGACGATCGTATACGATCCTTCAGGGGTTTGCGTGAGCATTTTTCCGATTCCGACCGGAAATCCGCGGACGACGATGTTATTGTCCAGCAAATAGAGCATTCGATCCGATAAATCAACGATAATGCGGTAATTCGGCATGATCTGCACCAGCCTTCCGTTTTATTGCTAGTGTATGACCCATATGCAGGGGGTGGCTGGGCGAAGGCGGAGGGAGTCGGGCTGTGTGGGAGTGGTTGCTGTCACGGACCGGTTGACGAAATAAAAAAACGGGCCCTTTCGGACCCGGTAATCATGCCAGGATTATAAATAAACTTCTTCGATCGAAGTTTCGCGCTCTTTGGACAGGTCGACGAACCGGGAGTCGGTTTTGACGAGCGGCCGGAAGAAGTCCGTTTGGTTGGTCATGACGATGGAACCTAACTCGCCGGAATTCAGCATGACTTTCTTGCCAATGAAGTTGGGCAGCAGGTGGCGAATTAGCGCTTGCGTAGGTTCCGGGCTCAGCCTGCCGAAGCTAAGGCTGTTGAGCTCGCGCAAGACCGACAGAAGCTCTTGCTTCGAGCGGTACACGCGGTTAGAGGTCATCGCGGAGTACACGTCTGCCACGGCGGCGATTTTGGCCAACGGGTGAATTTGTTTATCGCGCAGGCCATGCGGATAACCGCTGCCATCTTCCCGTTCGTGATGCTGCAGCGCCACCAGCGCGGAGAGCTCGTCCCCGGTCGAGCTGAGAATGATCTCATGGCCGTATTCGGTATGGCGCTTTACTTCCTCAAACTCCTCCGGCGTCAGCTTGCCGGGTTTAGTCAGGATGTTTTGCGGTATCTTGCTTTTGCCGATATCGATCAAATAGCCGGCCTTCCCGGCTTTATAGGCTTCTTCTTTGGTATACCCCATCCAGGAAGCGATATAATAGCAGAGCATGCCGACTTGCATGGAATGATGGTAGGTATAATTGTCATCGTCGCCGATCATCAGCAGCAAGGAGACAACGTCCTTCTGGGTATCGAGTTCGGAAATCATAGGCTCTAAGAGCCGATCGACCTTCGCTTCATCGATACTCCCGCTAGTTAGCGCTTCCAAGAACAATTCCTCAAATCCGTCTACGGCTTCGTTTAAATAAGGCTTGGCACGGAAGGCAGGATCTGTAGGGAACTCGGCGTGAAGGGTTTGCGGCTCGATATCAACATAGTCAATTCCGTGCTGCATCAATTTGACGATAGCATCACTGGTCAACTCGCAGCCTTGCTGCAAAACGAAAACGCCGAAATGATTAAATACGTCATGTTGGAGACGGTCGCCTGGACTGAGTTCCATAATATGTACTTTCAAGGACGATGACACCTCATAATCTTCCAATTTTCCTTAATCATATCAGGAAATAATTGGACTGACAATGAATTTTGTTAGATGTCAATCATCCGAAAGGAGGTGTTCTCCTGGAACGCTAGGGTCCCAAGGCCCAAGTCCATGGCCCTTCCACTCGGAGCCGTCTTCCCAAATCTCCTTCTTCCAGATCGGTACGATTTGCTTCAGACGCTCAATCGCATAACGGCTGGCCTCGTAACATCCGGCCCGGTGAGGTGCCGATATGGCGATGACCACACTGATCTCGGCGATGTCCACATGACCGATCCGGTGGCTGATGGCGCAGCGCGTGCCCGGCCAGCGTTCGGCGATCTCAACACCGATCTGACGCAGTTTGGTTAGGGCCATCGGGACGTAGGCTTCGTATTCGAGATGGACGGTGCGCTGTCCTTGCGTCCATTCCCGGGTCGTCCCGGTGAACGTCAACGCCGCTCCGTGATCGGGGGCGATGACCTTGGCCGTGATCTCCTCCACGGACAGAGGTTCATCGGTGATGATAAACAGGTCCGCGTCAGCCCCGCCCGATGCAAGCTCGGACGTTGGTTCCCCGCCGGAAACCGGCGGGATCAACGCGACTTCGTCTGCCTCGGTGATCGGCGTATCGCCGGCGGCATACTCCTGATTCACGGCGACGAAAGAAGCAGAGATGAGATTGGCCGCCGAAGGATAGGTTTCCGCCAGTGCTTCCTTTAATGAAGCGGCGGTGAGAGGCCGTTCAGGATGCGAGTAGGCAAAGCTAAGACTGGACGTGCCGATTCGGTCTGCCAATCCAGCAAAAAGGGCGATTTGAATATTCATAGGAGTCTCCTCGGAATGGTTTGTATGTAATATACATTATAACAAGACAACGATCAATTTTAAGGTATATAATACACAATGAACTCTAAAATTTAGAATAGGCCGAATAGATTGAGAGAGCAAGGAGGCAGTTCTTGATGCCGGAAACGAACCAGGAAACGTTAACGATACTATACACCAACGATATCCATAGCCATTTCGAAACGATGGGGCGCATTGCGGCGATGATGGATGAATTGCGGGCCGAATCACCGGCCACCACACTCCTTCTCGATATCGGCGACCATATGGACCGGGCGGCGATCGAAACCGAAGGGACCTTGGGACAGGTTAATGTGGACGTGCTGAACCTGACGGGGTACGATGCCATCACGATCGGCAATAATGAAGGGCTGACCTTTACGCCGGAATTGCTAAGCCAGGCCTATGCCGGCTTGCATAGCTCCGTAGTCTGCGGCAATATTGTAGAGTTACGGTCCGGACAACCGCCGGCATGGATGCGAAGCCGGCTGGTAGTGCATAAAGAGGGCTTCAAGATCGGACTAGTGGCGGCGACGGCCGCATTTGCCGAGTTCTATGAGCTGCTTGGCCTGGAATCACTCAACCCGCTGGACACGATTGCAAGAGATGTAGGAATGCTGCGGAGCGAGGTTGATCTCGTCATCGTCATGTCTCATTTAGGGCTTCCGATGGATCGGCAACTGGCGGAGAAGATACCGGGCATCGACTTGATCATCGGCGGCCATACGCATCACTTGCTGGAGGAGCCGCTGCAAATCGGATCAACGATGGTAACGGCAGCGGGTAAATTCGGCAATTACCTGGGGAAGGTTGTCGTTCGTCGGGATTCCATTACCGGCCGTTTTAGAATGGACGGAATTTGTCTTCCGGTAGTGGAGGGACCCAAGAAGGAGAAGGTCGAGTCAGCCATCGCCTCACAGCGGAAAGCAGCTAAGGTTCGGCTGAATCGTACCGTTGTCGTGACGGATCGGGAGTTGCTGGTATCGTATGAAGCCGAATCCCCGTTTGGCAATCTGCTTGCTCAGGCGGTTCGGCGCCATACGGGCAGCGAGTTCTCTCTGGTTAACAGCGGGCAGTTGCTTGCGAGCCTGCCGGCCGGCGATATCAGCGAGGGAATGCTGCACGAGCGTTGCCCTTCGCCGATCAATCCCTGTACGATGCGGTTGTCCGGCGAAGATATTTTGGTCAGCCTGGAGGAGTCGCTGCTCGAGGAGAAGATGGGCAAATCCATTATGGGATTTGGCTTTCGGGGGAAGGTACTAGGCGGCATATGCGTCGACGGCTTGGAGATTGAATACGATCCCTCTGCTCCGCCATACAAACGGATCATCCAGGCTAGTGTGGCAGGCGAGCCATTGCGGGAAGAGCAAACCTATCTCGTCGGCACGCTGGATATGTTTACGTTTGGCGTTGGTTACGAACGGTTGAAGCGGGGAACGGAGAAGCGCTATATGCTTCCTGAATTTTTGCGCGACCTGCTCCGCATCGAATTGCAAACCGCCGGCGCAGTGGAATCCTGTTTTCAATCCCGGTGGAAAAAAGTAGAATAAGCTATAGCGCAAAGTCACACTCGATCAGGAGGAACAAATGAGTCTTATTGTCTCGATTATTTTAGCCATAGTAGAAGGGTTAACCGAGTTTATCCCTGTTTCGTCCACAGGCCACATGATTTTAACGGCCAAGCTGATGGGATACGACGATCAGTCGCCGGAAATGAAAACCTTTGAAATCGTCATCCAGTTAGGTGCCATTCTGGCGATGGCCTGGGTCTACCGGGAGCGGATTTTGAATCTTCTCGGATTGAGCAAAAAAGTAACGGTGGTCGACCGGAATGCTCCGAGAGGCCGCCTCAATTTGATTCATATTCTACTCGGGATCGTGCCGGCGCTCGGCGTCGGTTTTTTCTTCCGCGATTACATCAAAAGCCTGTTCAGTTCTCAGACGGTGTTGTGGGCGCTCGTAGTTGGTGGTATCTTCATGATCTTCGCCGAGTGGTTCAATAAGAATAAAGCGACGATCACCGCCCAGGAAATGGACCAGCTCACCTATAAGCAAGCCTTGCTGATCGGTGTGTATCAGTGTATTTCCGTGTTGTGGCCCGGCTTCTCCCGGTCCGGTTCGACGATCGCTGGGGGGATGCTCAGCGGCGCCAGCTATAAAGCGGCTGCCGACTTCTCGTTCCTGATCGCGATTCCGATCATGTGCGCGGTTTCGGGTTATGAAATGTTGGATTCCTACCGGTATTTAACGTCCGATACGATCGGCTATTTTCTTATTGGATTTGTGGTTGCTTTCGTGGTAGCTTATGTGGTCGTACTGGCGTTTTTGAAACTCATCCAAAAGGTGCAGCTTCGCCATTTTGCGTACTATCGTTTTATTTTAGCTGCGTTGTTCTGGATCTTCATCATGCGTTAACCCGCTTCAAAAGTAAGTGGTGTTCGGTATCGACCGCTGATTCCAGATACATAAAGAAACCTTACAGAGACGGAAGTGGAAGTCATGCGGTTAATCCCAGTCGCCTCGCTGCAGGCTGGAATGAAATTAGGGAAAAAGATTTATAATGAGGACGGGATCATTCTGTTGTCCGAAAATGCGGTATTGTCCGATGCGATCATCCGCAGGCTGCAATCCCACGGTTTGGATTTTATTTACGTGGCCGACCCCCGCACGGACGATCTGGTGATCCCCGAAATGATAGAAGAAGAAACGCGACGCCGCGCGCTCGGCGAAATCCGGACGAACTTCCGTAAATGGGCCGCGCCGAATGTGAAGAACGTATCGTACCCTTATTTAGGCAAAACGTTCTCCGGCTTGATCGAATCGATTCTGGACGATCTTAGCGCCCGTGACGATACCATGATCATGATGATGAACATGAACAGCATGGATCATTATTTGGTACGTCATTCCCTGAACGTTTGCGTGTATACGCTGCTGCTTGGGCAACTCCACGGGTATACGAAAGACGAATTGACCGTACTGGGCCTGGGTGCCTTATTGCACGATATCGGAAAAACCAAGCTCCCCCTTGAGCTGCTGACTAAACCGTCGCGGCTAACAGATGAGGAGTTTGCATTGATCAAGCGGCATCCGGACCTTGGATTTAAAATGTTGAAAGATGAGCCAGGGATCCCTTTGTTGTCGGCGCATTGCGCGTACCAGCACCATGAGAAAATGGACGGCAGCGGGTATCCTAGAGGTATTCGCGGCAACGATATTCACGAATACGCTCGCTGGATCGCGATTACGGATGCTTACGACGCGATGACGACGCACCGGGTTTATCGCAATGCGATGCTGCCGCATCAAGCGCTGGAGGTGCTGTATACCGGTTGCGGGCATTGGTACGAGAAGCCGAAGCTGGAGCTGTTTCGCGACCGGGTCGCGATCTATCCGATTGGGATGACCGTTAGATTAAGTACGGGCGAGACGGGCGTGGTATCGAAGATACCCGGTCATATGCCGCAGCGGCCGGTTGTTCGGGTTCTGACGGACCCGCGAGGCGAGGATATCCGATCGCCTTACGAAGTAGATTTGTCCGCCCAGCTCTCCATCGTGATTGCGGAAGTGGACGGAATGGAAATGGTGGTATGTGAATGATGAATAAACAGACAAAAACGATGGATAGGACCGGAAGTCCGATCAACCCAAGCTATGATCCGTGGGATCCGATCCGATCGCTTCGTGATTACGGACGCCACGTATTAACCAGCGTGGAGTTGACGGTGACGAATCTGTGTAATATGCGGTGCGAGCACTGTGCGGTAGGTGATAGCCTTGTGCTGAAGGAGCCTGAGCAGCTGCCTCTGCCGCTCATATTAAAATCCCTTGATGAAGTCGAGTATTTACAGACGATCAGCATCACCGGCGGCGAGCCGACGTTCCGTCGCCAAACCGTGGAGGAGAAAATCATCCCGTTGCTGAAATATGCCAAGGCACGGGGAATCCGCACGCAAATCAATTCCAATCTCACGTTGGACTACGAACGTTACGAGAAGCTGCTTCCTTATTTGGATGTCATGCATATCTCGTTCAACTATACAAGCGGGTACGATTTCCATGAGATCGGATTCGCTCGCAGCGGGCACCCGGTCAAGCCGGAAGTCGCCTATCAAATGTTCGATACGATGATGGAGAATACACGTAGGCTCAGCGAAGCGGGCATGTTCATCTCCGCCGAGTCGATGATTAATTACCGCACGCACAAGAAGCTGCCGGACATTCACCGGATGATCGTCGAGATGGGCTGCCAAAGGCATGAGGTTCATCCGATGTATGCGGCCGATTTTGCCGAAGGGCTGCCGGTATTGGCACTTGGCGATATGCGGGCGGCGATCCACTCGCTGTTGGACGAACGAGATCCGGCGCTCTGGATGCTGTTCGGTACACTGCCGTTCTTCGCTTGCAACGGGAATGAGGAGGACTTGCAACTGCTGCGTCGTTTGCGGAGAGAGCCGAATGTGACGGTTCGCAATGACCCGGACGGACGCAATCGCGTGAATGTGAATATGTTCACCGGGGAGGTATACGTCACGGATTTTGCCGCCATCCCGGCTTTCGGTAATGTGCGGGAAGGACGGCTGGATGATATTTTCGGCCGCTGGGTGACGGAACATCCTCTGAACCAGAAGGTGAATTGTCACTGTGACGCAGCCGGTTGCTGCGGGCCGAACCTACTGGTTGCGGACATGTATTATCCGGATACGAATTTTAAAACGCGCAAAGCCGCTACTTTATAAAGGTAGAACTAATATAGGAAAGAGGCGTATTGCATGCCTGTGTCACCCGATGGTCATACCGAAATTGAAATAGGCAAGCTGGTCTGGAATCTGCTGCTCGTCCTTATTCTCGTCTTCTTGAACGGGTTTTTCGTGGCTGCCGAGTTTTCGCTCGTTAAGGTTCGCCAATCTCGGCTTACCCAGTTGGCTCGGGAAGGTAACCGACGGGCGAATTATGCGCTGAAGGTCAATAAGCGGTTGGATACTTACCTGTCGGCGACGCAGCTGGGCATCACCCTAGCTTCGTTGGGATTAGGATGGGTTGGAGAACCGGCGGTGTCCGAGTTGTTAATCGAACCGCTGATGCATAAGATGGGCGCGACGGACCCAACGCTGATCTCGACGATCTCGGTTGCGGTTGGCTTCGCGATTATTACCTTTTTACATATCGTGATGGGCGAACTGGCGCCGAAATCATTGGCGATTCAAAAGTCGGAAGCGGCGTCGCTATGGCTCTCGTGGCCGCTGCTGATGTTCTACCGGATATTCCTTCCGGTAATCTGGCTACTGAATACGGCGGCGAACAGCATGTTACGGCTGATTGGCATCGAACCGGCCGGCGAAGGCGAAGCGGCCCATTCCGAGGAAGAAATTCGCATTCTAATGGATCAAAGTGCCAAGAGCGGCGTTATCGACAAAGACGAGATGAAGCTCGTAGACAATATTTTCGATTTTTCCGATATGCTGGCTCGTGAGGTGATGCTGCCGCGGACGGATATGGACTGCTTGTACACGAATCTCGGCTGGGAAGATAACATGAAGATTGTGGCGAACACGAAGCATTCTCGCTACCCGGTTGCGGTCGAGGATAAAGATCAGATCATCGGGTTCGTCCATATTACCGACCTGCTGCTGCCTGATCCGGAGAAACCGCTTCGTTTGGAGGAAATGGTCCGTCCGATCCTGAATGTACCGGAGTCCATGGAAATCAGTCAGGTGCTTCGCTTGATGCAGAAAAAGCACTCTCAGGTGACGCTGGTCGTCGACGAATATGGCGGAACAGCCGGCTTGTTAACGGCCGAGGAGATTCTCGAGGAAATCGTCGGCGATCTCCATGATGAGTTCGAGGACGAACGTTCGGAGATCGAGAAGTTATCAGATGAAGTCTATTCAGTAGACGGACGCTTGCGGATCGAAGAGGTGAACGACCTCGTCGGTAGCGAAATCGAAGACGAGGAAGTGGATTCGATCGGAGGCTGGTTGTTTAAGGAATTGGAAGGAACCCCGGCGAAAGGGAAAAGAAAGCAGCTCGACCGCTTCTTATTCGAAGTCGAGGAAGCCAGCCGTTTGCGCATCACGCGCGTCAAAGTGATCCGCCTCGTAGTCGAGGAGCCGGATGAAGAAATCGAAGAAGAATAAGGCGGACAAGTTCCGTTGATCCATAACGCCGCAACTCCCGGTTAGGGGGACGGCGTTATTTTTTTGTGAAATTGCGCCTCCTCCGGTTCATTATTTGGGCGATTGTCATATGTTAGTGGTAGGATGCAGGGAAAAATTGGCGAATCCGCCTGCATGACCATGTTTGAAGAAGGAGGAAGTTTCTTTGAGCCATCCTCAGGAACGTGTGTGGACCCCTTTTATAGGCCCATTCGACCCATGTCCGCCGATTACGCACAAAACCTACAGCACCCCTCCGCAGCTGTTTATCCACTTCCAGCCCCCGAATCTACCGCAGTTTAGCCCGATGGACGCCTTAAGACACGGCACATTATGGCCGGCTTTGTTCAGTCCTTATGAATCCAAATGGGGAAAAGGACGGTGATCCCATGACGACAAATCCCAACAATCAACCGTTCGATCAGGAGTATTACGAGAAGCTTGAGAAGCTGCAGGCACTTGATTTTGCGCTGGTGGAGCTGAATTTGTATCTCGATACGCATCCGGACGATCTGGCGGCAATTCAGCAGTTTAATCAGCTGACCCAGGAACGGACGCAACATGCGAACCATTTTCAGCAGCTGTACGGACCGCTACAAAATTTCGGGCGAGCCTATTCAAAATTCCCGTGGGAATGGTCGCAGAGCCCTTGGCCTTGGCAGGTGTAGCAACCTGCCTTCAATCCGTGATGGGAAGCTAAAGGAGGTTAAATAGGCGATATGTGGGTGTATGAGAAAAAGCTGCAATACCCGGTTCGCGTCAGCAAATGCGATCCGCGGATGGCCAAACTGCTGATTGAGCAGTACGGCGGCGCGGACGGCGAGTTGGCGGCGGCGCTGCGTTATTTGAATCAAAGGTATACGATCCCCGACAAGGTGATCGGGCTTTTGAACGATATTGGGACGGAAGAATTCGCCCATCTCGAGATGATCGCAACCATGGTCTATAAGCTGACCAAAGATGCCACGCCGGAGATGTTGAAGGCAGCGGGTATGGATCCGTATTACGTGAACCACGATAAGGCGCTCTTTTACGAGAACGCGGGCGGAGTACCGTTTACGGCGACGTACATCCAGGCTAAAGGAGATCCGATCGCCGACCTGTACGAGGACATCGCGGCCGAGGAGAAGGCGCGGGCTACATACCAGTGGCTCATCGACATGACCGACGACGTCGATATCCAGGACAGTCTGAAGTTCCTTCGCGAGCGCGAGATCGTGCACAGCTTGCGATTCCGCGAAGCGGTGGAGATCCTGAAAGAGGATCGGGAGCATAAGAAATTCTTCTAATTGTTGAAATGAACTCATTCTATCGTTGAAGGTGATAGGTTATGGCCAAAAATAAACGTGGAAAATCGCTCTGGCACCTGCCGTCGCGCAGCCGCGGAACGTGTCCGGTGTGCGGAAGCACACGCATCAAGCTGCTGTATACCAAAAACACGAGTACGGGACAACAACTAAAAGTTTGCAAGAAATGCGATAGCGCCTCACAGGCAAGAATTGATGCGGCGGGTCAGCGGGTAAGCTGAAGTACAAATCAAAGCGAGGCTAACCTATAGGAGCGAAACGGCAGGATGCCGCTTAGCTCCTATTTTATTTTTGGATCGAAAACCAATAATATAGAATGAGAACTTATTTATGCACACGAATATATAAAGTTAGGTGATGATGAGAATGAACTTGCTGGAAAGATGGACCCGTGGAGCGAAGTTTGTATTGATTCTACTGGCCATCGTTTATGTGTTTTCGTTGGTGAGGCCTTTTTTCCTTCCCATGCAGGCCGTAATCGGAGCTATTATGATTCCGCTAATGTTGGCCGGATTTTTTTACTATTTGCTCCGCCCCGTGGTCCAGTACATGGAACAGCATAAGATCAAGCGGGGATTCGCCATCCTGATTGTATTTGTCATTATGGCGATTTTGGCCATTGGATTTATTGCCGGGGTATGGCCGTTGTTGCAAACCCAATTGGTCAATTTAGTACAAAATATTCCCCAATTTGTGAATCTGCTGGATGCGCAACTGAAGGAGTGGGGAGAAACGCCTTTCCTCGCGTCGATTATTCCATCGGATTCCGGATTAGCCACGAATTTCACGGAATATTTAAGCAAGGGGATCTCATTCCTGACGAATTACCTAAGTGGTTTCTTCTCTTTCCTATCCCAATTTGCGATCGTGTTATTTACGTTCCCGATCCTGCTCTATTATATGCTGAAGGAAGGACATCGCTTCAAACGCAGCGTAGTAAAACTCTCGCCGATCCGCTATCGGCGGGAAGTGTATCGTGCTGCCAGTGACATGGACAAAGCGCTAAACGATTATATTATCGGCCGAGTGATCGTGAACGCAGCGTTAGGCGTGCTGATGTTTATCGGCTTCTTAATCATCGGGCTGCCGTATGCGTTGTTGTTGACAACGATTGCGGTGATTCTGAATTTCATCCCATTGTTCGGGGCGATCATCTCCGCTATTCCAATTGTCATTATCGGCCTCATTGAATCCCCATCTACCGGCATATGGGCTTTGGTCATTATTTTGGTGGCGCAGCAGATTCAGGATAATGTCATCTCTCCCTACGTGTTTGGCAAGAAGTTGGACATCCATCCGGTGACGACGATCCTGCTTGTGTTGGGAAGCGGGAATTGGTTCGGCATTATTGGCATGCTGGTCGTCATCCCGGTCTACATGCTGATCAAAATCGCCTGGAAGCGGCTCTATAAGCTGTTTCTAAGGTCACAGTGGGAAACGTTGTAAGGAACGAAGCTTAATGATACCGCCTAGGTGATGGTAATATCGCTTAGGCCGGTTCTTTATTAGGGCGGGAGTGAGGAGGGTTGTAATGAAGGGGGACTAAAAAAACAATTTATGATAACCGGTTGACATATTTTATGTCAACCGGTTATCATAAAGATGCGCAGAACCTGAATGCGCATACAAAACGATGACTAGGGGGAAGGATCTTGAACAAATTGAAAGGGTTTAAAATGACGTTATGCCTGGTTTTGTTGCTTTCTCTATTAGCGGCATGTTCGAAGGGCAACGACGCAAGCAGCAATACTCCAGCCGCGACAAACAATCAGGGCGGAGAACCAACGGAACAAACGGAAAAGGAAGTCAAGCTAACCTTCTTTAACACATCGGCTGAAGTGAATGAAGTATTCGAGAAGCTGTTCCAAACGTATCATGAGCTTCACCCGAACGTTACCGTTGAACTCATTCCTACGCCGATCGGCGGGGCGCAAATCGAGAAGTTCCAATCTCTATTAGCTTCCGGCAATCCGGCAACCATCGCCAATCTCGATGCAGGAACTATTTTGCAGTATAAAGATTCCTTCTTGGACTTGGAATCGGAGAAGGCCAAATATGAAGGGCTGACCAAACCCGGTGCTGTAGATGGGGCGCTGCTGGATGGAAAATTCCTCGGCATTCCATGGACGGCGCAAGGCTACGGATTGCTTTACAACAAACGGGCGGTTGAGGAAGCGATCGGGGGCGCCTTTGACCCGGCTTCCATCAAAACCCGCGATGATCTAGAAGCGTTGTTCCAAAAGATTGAAGCGGCAGGCAAAGCACCGGTTATGATCCATGGAGCAGATTGGTCGCTTGGGTCGCATTATTTGGGGCTGGCCTACTCCTTGCAGTCCGCTAATGTCGAGGACAACCGGAAATTCATGGAGTCCCTACAGAGTGGCGAAGTTAAATTGATGGATAACCCGCAATTTAATGGCCTGATGGATACCTTTGACTTGTTGAAAAAATATAACGCCCGGAAGAGTGACCCGCTCGTGGCGGACTACAACAAAGACAGTGCAGATTTCGCTAAAGGCGATGCCGCCTTCTACTTCATGGGGGATTGGACCTGGGCGGTAGTTGGACCACTTGAAGGACGCGATCAGGAATTCGGCGTGATTCCGGTTCCGATCAGCAACAATCCGGACGACTACGGCAACAGCCAAATCGCATACAGTGAACCAAAATTGTTTGCCATCGATAACGCGGGATCGACGCCGGAGCAACAAGAAGCGGCTAAGGCGTTTATCGAATGGATGGTCACAAGCGATCAGGGACAAGAAGCGATCATTTCGCAGATGGGATTGTCCATGCCATATAAGGATGTCAAAGTGAAGGGCAGCAACATCATCTCCGATGCGGTATCTCAATATGTCGATCAAGGTAAAGTGATGAATATCGGCGTGATCAATTACCTGCCGCAGGATTACTGGGCCAAGACTGGAGCGGCGATGCAAAAGTACCTCGTCGATAAAGTCGATCGCAAAGGCCTTGCGGACGAGGTTCAGGAATATTGGGAATATCAAGGAAGAAAATAACAAATCGTTGGATTGGACAGAAGAACGGGCGGGAAGAGGCCTAGCCTCGGCCCGCCTCATTTATCGGTCAAAAATAAACGGTTTACTTAAAGGGGCGGCAACATGAAGAAGAAAAACGTATTATCCAATGCCGGAACGTTCCTGCTGTTCGGCGGGCCCTCCATTTTTGCTTTCGCCGCCGTCGTCGTGATTCCTTTTCTCGTCGGCTTGTATCTGACGTTTACGAATTGGGATGTTCGAACGGCCAATAGTGAGCTCATTGGATTTGCAAATTACTACGAAGTGTTTAGTGACAAAGTGTTTCTGGGCCAGCTCTGGTTTACGCTGAAGTATGTGTTCTTTACGGTCTTGATTGCCAACGGGGCGGCGTTCTTCATTGCGCTGGCATTGACTTCCGGTGCCAAGGGGGAGCAATGGCTGCGAACCGGCTTCTTTACGCCAAATCTGATCGGCGGGATTGTCCTAGGTTACTTGTGGCAAACGTTATTCTCCCAGGTGCTCCCTTATCTAGGCAATAAATATGGCTGGTCCTTATTCTCGACTTCCTGGCTGACAGACACGAATACCGCCTTTTGGGCGCTGGTGATCGCGACGGCCTGGCAATTGATCGGTTATCTGATGATTATTTACATTGCCGGTTTTTCCGGCGTACCGGGAGATGTGCTGGAGGCTGCAAATATTGACGGTGCCGGTCGGTCGGCGGTCATTCGGAAGATCATTCTTCCACTATCTATCCCGGCCACCATCATCTGTATCTTTATCTCCATCTCGCGTTCCTTCTTAACCTACGATATCAACTTGGCCTTAACCAAGGGGGGGCCGTTTAACTCCACCGAGTTGGCGACTTATCATATTGTGCAAAAGGCCTTTCTGTCCAACCAGTACGGGATAGGCCAAGCGGAAGCGGTGGTGTTGTTTGCGGTGGTCGCCATCATTGCGTTGACCCAATCTTACCTGCTCAAGAAACTGGAGGTGGAATCGTAATGAAGGCACGATCAATAGCCACAGGGGTTAAAACGGCGCTTCTTTACATTTTCCTGCTTATCTTTCTGACGCCATTTCTGTTAATTGTCATGAATTCGTTCAAGACCACCCAGAAGTTCGTCGAAAATCCGTTATCCCTGCCGACCCAATTCCACTTTGGGAATTATTCGAGCGCGATTGGTAAAATGGATTTCTTACACGGCTTTTTGAACTCCCTGATCATCACGGTCGTGGCGGTCTTTATCATTCTGATCTTCTCGTCGATGACAGGATATTTGTTTGTCCGATTCAAATGGAAGGTGAACGCATTCATTTTCTTTGTGATGTTAGCTTCACTCACGCTTCCATTTCAGGTGCTTATGATTCCGCTGGTCATGCTGTACGGAAATATGGACCTGTTAGATTCGAAAGTGACCTTATTGTTTATGTATTTGGGTTTTGGCGTACCGTTTGGCGTGTTCACGTTCCACGGTTTCATCAAAGGCGTTCCCTTTGAATTAGAGGAATCCGCATTTATTGAAGGGAGCTCCCGGCTGCGGACGTTCTTCCAAATCGTATTGCCTTTGCTGAAGCCCGTATTCGTCACGTTGATCGTCCTGGACATCCTGTGGATCTGGAACGATTACCTGCTTCCCAGCTTGGTCCTGCTATCTCCGGCGCACCGGACATTGCCGCTCTCCACGTTCAACTTCTTCTCTTCTTATTCCGTGGACTTTGCGCCGCTGATGGCCGGATTGATCATGACCGTCATCCCGGTATTGGTGCTTTACCTGTTCCTTCAGAAGCAGATCATTAAGGGGATTACAGAAGGGGCCTTGAAATAGGCGAATGGCAATCCCTGGCTGAAAAAACGGAAAAAACCGGTTATAATTGTTAATAAAAACGGCAAGGTGGGATTTCATGCCCAGAATAGAGGATGTTGCGGAAAGAGCGGGGGTTTCCGTAACCACGGTCTCCCGTGTACTAAATAATCGGGGATATATCAGCGAGAAGACGCGAGATAAAGTGCATCAGGTAATGAAAGAGTTAAACTATCAGCCCAATGAAATGGCGCGCGCCTTGTTTCGCAGAAAATCGAATATGATCGGGTTGATTATTCCGGCGGTTTCCCATCCTTTTTTCAGCGAATTGGCTTATTACTTAGAGTATTATGCCGATCAGAAAGGGTATAAGCTGCTGCTCTGCAACTCGAATCGAAATATTGCCAAAGAGCGAAAATATATCGAAATGCTAAAGAAAAATCAGGTAGACGCCATTATCATGGGCAGCTCGGTGTTGGATATTAAGCATTATTTGAATTTGAATTTGCCCATCGTTTCTTTTGACCGCACGGTGGCTGAAGATATTCCGTTCGTCACTTCCGATAATTTCCTCGGAGGGAAGCTCGCCGCCAAGTTGTTCATCGACAAGGGCTGCCACCATCCCGTCTACATTTATCGCGGCATCGGCGGACCGCATCATGGGGCCTTATTAGCCAATGCGAGAGCGCAAGGGTATGATGAGGAATTAGCCGCCGCCGGCCTAAACCCGATTCATCTGCAACTGGAAATTACGGACGACGATCAGCCTAGTAATCCGAGCGAGGTGGTTCGTTTCTTGAGCGAACATCCGCAAGTTGACGGGATTTTTGCCAGCAGCGACGTCATCGCGGCCGAGGCGATTCAAGCTTGCCGTCAATTAAATAAGAACATTCCTAATGACATTAAAATCATCGGCTACGATGATGTTAAAGTGGCTACGTTGGTTTCGCCGCAGCTAACCACCATCCGGCAACCGATCCGTGAGATGGGTGAACGCACCATCGAGTTGGTCGCCAAGCAATTGGAAGGGGAGGAAGTGCCCAAAGTGAATTCGTTCCCCGTCCATTTGATTGAACGGGAGACGACTTGATTAGGCGGGGCATGATCTTCTGCAAGAAGTTAACATTCTAGATGAAGCCGCCCATTGCGATAGCGGCTTTTATTTCATCCGATGTGTCAACCGGTTATCATATTATCTGCACAGGAAAGGAAACTCCTATGACAGTCACGAATTCATTACCGCGAAGTATTCCGGAACGCTACGGCGTATCTTCCTCAGCGATCTTGTCTTTCCTAGAGGAGATCGAGCAGCGAAAGCTGGAACTTCACGGATTCATGTTATTGCGGCACGGCCATGTTCTGGCCGAAGGATGGTGGAAACCGTATCATCCGGAGATTCCCCATGCCGTCTACTCGCTGACCAAGAGCTTTACTTCGCTCGCGGCGGGGTTTGCCGTCCAAGAGGGCAGACTCTCTTTAGATCAACGGGTTCTTGCGTATTTTCCGGAGATGGATCACGGCGCGATTCGCGAAAATATTAGAGATATGAGCATTCGGCATTTATTGACGATGACAACGGGGCATGAGACCGACACGGCTCGATTTGGAGCTACCCCGGACTTCCTGCAGCATATCACGGAGGCACGAGTGGGCGACCGAAGCGACCGCGACTATGTAAGAGGGTTCATGGAGCATCCCGTTACCAAGGCTCCCGGTACTCATTTCCTATACAACAGCGGAGCAAGCCATGTGTTGGGAGCGATCGTGGAGCGGGTTACGGGAAGCCGTCTGGTTGACTATTTACAACCTCGCCTGTTTGTGCCTTTAGGGATCGACCGGCTGTCATGGGAGGAAGCGCCTCACGGCGAAAATACAGGGGGATGGGGTCTCAAGCTATGCACCGAAGACATCGCCAAGTTCGGCCAACTTCTTCTGAACAAGGGCGAATGGAACGGGCAGAGGCTGATCGCTTCCGAATGGATCGAACAAGCCGGCTCGCGCCAGGTCGATAACAGGCCGATTGCGAACCCGGAAGGGCAGCCGATCAATATCGACTGGATCCAGGGCTATGGATACCAGTTCTGGAGATGCCGCCATAACGCCTATAGGGGAGATGGGGCATTTGGCCAGTATTGCATCGTCCTGCCCGATCAGGACGCCGTCATCGCGATAAATGGCGGCTTACCGGATATGCAGGGGGTGATGGACGCCATCTGGCGGCATTTACTGCCTTCTATGAATGAACCTTGCCTGGCATCAGATTCGATCGCAAATAACCGTCTCGCTAGCAAACTGAACTCGCTGGAGCTTGGAGAACAAGGCGGCTTGGAGAGTTTGCCTTGGGATCCCCCCCAGAAGCGTTATTCGATCCAAAGCAATGAACAAGGTGTGCAGCGGATCGGATTGACGTTTACGGAGAATCGCTGCGTCTTCCAATGGAGGGATCATCGAGGGGAGCATCAGTTGATCGCCGGCATCGGGGAATGGCATGTTAATCACCGGGGAGGCGATAAAGCAGCGGTTCGAGGCGTGTGGTTGGATCGCAGCCGATTTGAAATTTATGTCTACCCTCCCGATTCCCCGCATTACGACCGGCTAGCTTTTCAATTCCAAGGGAACGGCGCAAGCCTGCAGCATGAGCATTTAAGCTTTATCCCTTTGAAACACGAATTTAGCGGCGTTGAGGAGAAATGAGAGATGAAGATGAACTTTATAGATAGAGTAGCTCCAGAGTTGAAGCAGGGGTTAACGTTGAATCCGCCCTTTCGATTGCCGGAAGACCTGGCGAAGGCTCGGATGATTCCTCCGAACGATGCGCCTCGATCCCAACACGTACGGATCCTAGATCGTCAAATTCCAGGTGCGGATGGGCAATCCATGTTATTGCGGGTATACGAGCCGGCGGAGCAAGGCGAGGAAGCCCTCCCCGCCTTGCTGTGGCTGCACGGCGGGGGTTATGTGCTTGGCGATCCCGGCGTGGATGATGGAATCTGCCAAAGTTTCGTGGAAGCCGCGGGCTGCATCGTCTTCTCACCGGATTACCGCCTGGCTCCGGAGCATCCGTTTCCGGCGGGAATTGAAGACGGATATGCTGCGCTAGTCTGGATCGCCGGGAATGCGGCCGAGCTTGGCATTGACGTTCAGCGAATCGCCATCGGCGGGCCAAGCGCCGGAGGAGGGTTGACGGCAGCGTTAGCACTCTTGGCACGCGATCGCAGCGGTCCTGCGATCTGTTTTCAAATGCCGCTTTACCCGATGATCGATGACCGTAACGTCACCCCGTCCAGCTATGAGATCACCTATCCGGCCGTGTGGAATCGAGCGAATAATCAGGCCGCTTGGAAGATGTATCTAGGCGAGCATGCAAACGGGGAGATCTCTCCTTATGCCGCGCCAAGCCGGGCTCAGAGCCTGGCGGGTCTCCCTCCGACTTATACCTGTGTCGGCCAGTTGGACCCGTTCCGGGACGAGACGCTGGATTATGTGAAACGTCTGGCCCAGGACGGCGTTGACGTGGAATTCCAGCTGTATCCGGGAGGTTACCACGCTTTTGAACATTCGGTGCCCGAAGCGGAAGTAAGCAAGCGCGCCAAGGACGGTTACCTAAATGCTCTGGCAAGGGCTTTCCGGCGCTAACACGGAACTCAGGGAGGAACTAGCATGATACATCTTGAAGATAGATTCACGTTTGAAGCTGCGCCCAATGATCTCTTGACCATCGGCGAACTGCTCGTGGACATGATAGCCAATGAATACGGAGAGGAAGCCCGGGGAGACGAATATACCCGGTTTCCCGGCGGCTCTCCCTCGAACATCGCGATGAATGCCAGCAAGCTGGGAATTCGCTCCCGGGTTGTCTCCGCCGTTGGACAAGATGGCCTGGGTACGTTTTTGACCCAGCGCTTGGAAGCCGCCGGCATGAATACGGATGGAATTCAGCGAGTGGATGCGGCGACCAGCCTGGTCGTGCTGACGAAGAGTCAAGCTTCGCCGATCCCGATCTTCTATCGGGATGCTGATTATCGCTTAACTTATGATGCAAAGTTGGGGCAAGCCCTGGAACAATCCAAAGCGGTTCATTTCTCGTGTTGGCCGATCTCACGGGAGCCCTCTCGGCGCGTCATCGAGCGAGTGATGGAGGAGGCCCGGAAGCGGGGGTTGTTGATCGGTTTCGACCCCAACTATCACCGGATGATATGGCAGCCTGGCGAAGACGGTGTGGAATACGTGAAATCGATCATCCCTAAAGTAGATATCGTGAAGCCTTCAGAGGATGACGCGGAGCGGTTGTTCGGTATGGCAGATCCGTTTAAGCAGATCGACCGATTCTTAGATTTGGGTGCTAAGCTGGTTATTATGACGCTCGGGAAACAAGGGGCGATCGTATCGAATGGCAATGAGACGGTCAGCTTCTCGACACTCGCTACTGAGGTTGTAGATACAACGGGAGCCGGGGATGCGTTCTGGTCCGGATTTTATGCCGCCTTGCTTCAGAATTTCACCGTCAGGGAATCGTTGAATTTAGGTTTTGCCGTGAGTGCTTACAAATTGAAACACTTAGGTGCTGTGGTCGACTTGCCGAAGCTTGAAGTCATTAAAGCTCAGTTTGGATTATAGGAGGACTTAAAGCATGTCGCTGAAAAATAAAGTTCAATTGATCACCTATCCCGATTCCATGGGTGGGAACCTCCGGACGTTAAGCGAAATGCTGACGAAGCATTTCTCCGATATCTTTGCGGGCGGCGTTCATATCCTGCCCCCTTTCCCCTCCTCCGGAGATCGCGGTTTTGCGCCGCTAACGTATCTGGAGATTGAACCCGACTTCGGAACGTGGGAGGACATTCGAGCAATCGGGGAGAAGTTCGATGTCTTGGTCGACTTGATGGTGAATCATATTTCCAGGCAATCGCCCTATTTTCAGGACTTCCTGGTGAAGGGCCGGTCGTCCGAGTATGCCGATTTATTTCTTACGCTGGATAAAGTATGGGAGAATGGGGAGCCGGTTCAGGAGGATATCGACAAAATGTTTCTCCGCCGCCCTTTGCCTTACTCGACCTTTGAAGCCGGCGGCAAACAGGAACGAGTGTGGACCACATTTGGCAAGACGGACCCGTCGGAGCAAATCGATTTGGACATTCGTTCACCGCAGACACGTCAGCTCCTACGCGCCTTCTTTGAGAATTTCAAGCAGCAGAACGTCAAGATCGTTAGACTGGACGCGGTTGGATATGTCATTAAGAAGCTGGGAACCAGCTGTTTCTTCGTAGAGCCGGACATCTACGAGTTTCTCGACGAGATCAAAGCGTTGGCGGATTCGCTCGACATCGAGCTGTTGCCGGAAGTTCATGCGCATTACTCGACGCAATTCAAACTGGCGGAGCGCGGCTTCTGGATTTACGATTTCATCTTGCCTTATCGTATTCTTGAAGCGCTTCTTACGAAGAATGCCGCAGAGCTTACCCATTATTTGAACATTCGGCCGCATAAGCAATTTACCATGCTGGATTGCCATGACGGGATCCCGGTCAAGCCGGACCTGGATGAGCTGATCGACACCAAATCAGCGCGAAACCTCGTGGAGATCTGTGTGCAAAGAGGCGCGAATCTCAGTCTGATCCTGTCCGACGAGCATAAGGCGGAGGATGGTTTTGACGTTCACCAGATCCGTTGTACTTACTTTAGCGCGCTAGGGGAAGACGATGATGCCTATCTTGCGGCGAGAGCGATTCAATTTTTCACTCCCGGAATTCCTCAGGTCTATTATACGGGATTGTTTGCGGGTGCGAACGACATGGACCGCGTGAAGGAGACGGGGGAAGGCAGGGAGATTAACCGTCATAATTATACCGTAGAGGAGATGGACCTGGCGTTGGGGGAAGAAGCTGTACAGCGGCTGCTGCAGTTGATTCGTTTCCGCAACACCTATCCGGCGTTTGACGGAGAGTTCCAGGTGCCGGGATCGACGGACAATGAAATTCGCATGCGCTGGAGCCAGGAAAACAAGAGCTGTTTGCTTATCGTAGATTTGAATACGAACCAATCGGTGATCGAATACATCGACGAGCACGGTCTATTGACCGAATATCGGATTTGATTTCTTCAAAAAATCAAGGAGGAATAACACATGGCCATGTTACAGATCCAATTTTTCTCGCGATCGTTGAGAAGGGAAGTCGCACTCAGCGCACTGGTTCCCTTGGACACGCCGCCGATTCCGGGTCAACCCGTGGAGGAGGCCAAGCCCTTAAAGGCGTTGTATCTGTTGCACGGGTATTCCGGAAATCATACGGATTGGATCCATTTCTCCCGCATCCGGGAACTCTCCGATAAGTACAAAATCGCCGTATTTATGCCTTCGGGGGAAAACCATTTCTACCTTGACGATGAGGACAAGAGTCAGCTATACGGGGAATTCCTTGGGAGGGAACTGATTCAATTCACACGCCTGATGTTCCCGTTATCCCAAGACCGGAAGGATACGTTTATCGGAGGACTTTCCATGGGCGGGTACGGAGCGATTCGGAACGGTCTGAAATATGCCGACCAGTTTGGCCGGATCATCGCGCTTTCTTCCGCGCTCATTCCGTACACCATCGCCGGGTTGTCCCCGGGCTATCAGGATGCCATCGCTGACTATAATTACTACAAGCGCGTTTTCGGGGACCTGAATCAGCTTCTCGGAAGCGACAAGGATCCGGAAGCGCTAGCTAAGCAATTGAAGGAACAAGGCGCGCATATTCCGGAGATTTACATGGCATGCGGGAACGAGGACTTTTTGCTTGACGTAAACCGGCGGTTCCATGATTATTTAACTCAAGAGGAAATTCCTCATCGCTATAAGGAAAGCGCTGGGACGCATGACTGGAATTTCTGGAATGAGTATATCGGCCCGGCCATAGAGTGGGCTGTCACCGATCCAGATTCGGTCACCTAAAATCGTCTTCTGCTTCATATGCCCCTGAAGAGAGCTGCGGCCTGTCGGCCGGTTTGCTTCCTCTTCGGGGGCATCCCTTATTCGAACCATCGCCCAGATAAAGGAAGAGGATGCTTGATGAAGGCCGGAGGATTGTTTACTAGAAAGAGCATTGTATTCAGGTTTTTCGTTCCATTCACGCTCATCCTGGCCATTTTGTTTACGGTATTATTGCTCAGCAACATCTATTCGCTGGAAGTGGTTCGTACCCAATCGATTAGCAATTCACGCAATACCTTGGGAATCTACGTGGAGAACATTCATAGTAAGTTGAACTTGTACGCCAAAGACTTGACTGAGGTGTTCGAGAACCAGATTGATGCGGCGACCGAGTATGATCGCCTTAAAGGGAGCGACCGCTACTTCAGAGAAATCGCCCTGTTGGACGCCCTGAAGGCCAAAGCGTCGAACAATGACTCCAGCGACGGGGTATTTATCAAACTACCGGGTGATGGGGCGACGCTCGTGCAGTTCGGGAATCGCACCCGATCCGAGGACAAGCTGGATCTGGTCGACTTCCTGAGGGAGCATGATTTTCTCCCCGATCCTGACCGGACCCTCGACGAATGGACGGATTTCGATGTTCAAGGTGCGCATTATTTGTTTCGATACATCACCTATGAGAAGGTCAGCTTTGGCACGTTCGTCAAGGCGGATTCCTTGCTTGCCGTCGCCAGCGGGGAAGGACAAGAGCTCGGCCCAACCCTTCTTAGTGCTCGGGAAGGTGGCATTCTGGCTTCAACCGATGAGAGTCTAATGGAAACAGCATCGACCCTATCGGATTTGAGAGCGCAGGATAAGAAGAGCTACCTGTTTATTTCAGAACCGATCGCCGAATTTGGCGAAATCACCCATATGATGGCCAAACAAAATATTTTCTCAGGACTCAAGCTGATTCAATGGCTCATTATCTCCTTAGCTGCGATTTCGGTGGTGGCGATTCCCCTGGTGTTGAAGCTTCTGGCCAGGGACATTTTGCAGCCGGTGCTGGAGTTGGTGAAGGCGGCCAAGGACGTCGAAAAAGGGAGAACGAGCTTCCCGGAACCGTCCGGGCATTTTTCCATCGAGTTCATGAAATTGTTTCATTCTTTCGATTCCATGATTCGGGAGATTACCGATCTGAAAATCCACACGTATGAGGAAAAAATCGAGCGGAGCCGTACGGAACTCAAGTATCTGCAAATGCAGATCAGACCTCATTTTTTCCTGAACGCCATCTCCACGATCAACAGCTTGACGTACCAAAATAAAAATGAAGAAATCCGAATGCTGATTCAGCTGCTGTCTCAGCACTTACGATATATGTTTAAGGGCGGACTTGTTCTGGTGCCGCTGGAGGAAGAGATGAGGCACGTGGACAATTACGTGCACATGCAAGAGATTCGGAATCCCGACCAGATCTTCTGTATGACGGATATTGATGCGGCCACGGCGCGAGTCCTTATCCCTCAATTCTTAGTGCAAACCTTTGTTGAGAACATCTTCAAGCACGCCCTGACCTACGGTGAAATGTTATCGATCTTCATCCGGACCAGTCTGATCGAGATCGAGGACATGCCCTATCTACACATCTCGATCGAGGATAACGGCGGGGGATTTCCATCCAGCGTGCTACAGGCCGCGAAGGATTCAAGCCTGGAGCCGGTCGAAGCGAGCGGGCAAGTCGGGATCTCCAATATTCGGCGAACGCTTCAATTGCTGTATAAACGCGAAGACCTGCTGAAACTATCCAACGCCGAACCGCTGGGAGCTAGGGTTGAGATCCTCATCCCAGTGCAAGGCGACGGTGAAAATGACTTCACAAAAGAGGTGTAACGATGCGCTGCTTACTTATTGATGACGACGTACCTACGGTTGAGGTGCTCCGGGATATTGTTCGCTGGGATGAGTATGGCTTCTCCCAGGTAATCGAAGCGCATAACCTTATGGAGGCCAAGTCCTGTTTCGAAGCCGGCTCGCCGGATCTGATCATTTGCGATATTGAAATGCCACGGGGGACGGGGCTCGAAATGATTCAGTGGGTGCGTGAGCAGGGTTGCGATTGCGCATTTATCTTCTTTACCTGCCACGAGAGCTTCGATTTCGCTTCGACGGCCTTGACCTATAATGCAGACTCTTATCTGATAAAACCGCTCGATGAGTACAAGCTGGATGAAGCGCTGCACCGTTCACTTGAATCGCTGAAGCGGCGAAGAACGTTAGGTGAATACAGCAGGCACGGGTTAGCCTGGTTGCGTAACAAGGATTTGGTGGAGAAGAGCTTCTGGAGCGATGTCTTGTCCTCCACGCTTTCTACGAGGAAGGATTTGATCCAAGGGGAAATCCAAAGGAGGGACTTGTCCTTCACCGTGGATCAAAAGTTTATCCTGGTTCTGGTCAGCGTTACGGCATCCGAGATCGATGAACATTGGAACGCTAGTGTGTTTCACTACGCGCTGTCCAATCTCGGATCCGAGATCCTTTTCAATCGTCCAAACCCTGACCGCGTGATCCCCTATAAACAGGACAATCAGATCTACCATGCGTTCATTCTGGATGGCGGGACAGAACCGCTCCAAATGAAAGCAAGCGGTGAGCGGCTCGTCCGCTTATGCAAACAATATTTCAAATGCACGGCCACGTGTTACATCAGCGAGGAGATGGAGATTTCCCAATTGGCCCCGTGCAAAGGGAAGCTGGAACAAATGGATGCATCCAATTTAATCTTTAGGGGGATCGTCCACTTTCAAAACGACAGCTTCCAATATAATGCGACGGAGCCGTTCGCTCTAGATACCCACATGTATACGCTACTCTTCGCCCAGAAAGATAAAATGCAAATCGTCAAGCGTTTGAAGCTTACGTTGGAACGACTTGCCGCGCAGAACATATTGGACGCTGCGACACTCCACTCGATGCGTGAGGATTTCCTTCAAGTGGTTTATGCGTTCTTGGCACAAAATAATATTCAAGCCCACCAGTTATTCTCGGATGACATCGCCAAACGCCTGCTTCAACGGTCCGATCACAGTGTGTTCGATTTCATGAAATGGGCGCATCTGATGACGGAAAAGGCGATTGATACGCTGAAGGAAACGTTACAATCCGAGGGGGTTGTCGAGCGGGCAAAACGGTTTATTCATGAGAACTACCATTGGGATATCAGCCGGGATGATGTGGCAGCCAGCGTTTTTTTGACACCGGATTATTTGTCCAAAACCTTCAAAACCGAAACAGGCATGTCGATTATCGAATATTTGAACGCCCACCGAATTGAAAAGGCCAAGCGAATGCTGTCGGAGCGGCTGGTCAGCATTGGAACGATTGCGGCGGATACCGGATTCGACAACCTTTCGTACTTCTCTACGGTGTTCAAGAAACTGACGGGCGAGTCTCCAAACGCCTATCGGGCCAAACATAAGCCGGAGGATTAAGAAGCTCAGGGAACTGAGCTTTTTTTTAAAAGAAGATGTCGGTTTATTGAAAGAGAAGCCCCGTTCAAAACGATAAACTGATAACGAAACCACATGAATGGGGGAAGTAAGAAGTGATGAAGAGAAAACAGAGAATGGTCCTGTTGTTGTTGTCCGCCATGCTGTGCAGCTCGATCCTGGCAGCGTGCGGCAAGGATTCGAACGAGACGAAGACGATTCCAGGCGACGGTAACGATGCCAAAGTGGAGAAGATTGTGTTCGCCATGCCTTCTTTTAACCGAATCCCCGATAATCTGGGACGGATCACGGATGCGATCAATGAAATCACGATACCGAAGATCGGCGTTGAGGTGGACTACAAAGTATACGGTCCGGTCGATTATGCACAAAAAGTCAATTTGGCGCTGCAGAGCGGAGAGCAGATGGATTTGTTTACGACGCTGGGGCAATTCACCAGCTACGTGTCCAAAAACCAGGTCTATCCGATGGAGGAGTTGCTCCCCGAGTATGGCAAAGAACTCACCGCCATTCTGGATAAGGACTTCGGCCCTGATATGTTGAAAGCGACAACCTTAAATGGACATATCTACGGCATCCCGGTGAATAAGGGCATGTCGATCCCAACGAACTTTGTTTACAATGCGGACATGCTGAACGAAGCCGGATTCACGGCAGACGATATCCACTCGGTTCAAGATTTGCCGGCGATCTTTGAAGCGGTCAAGCAAAAGCATCCGGATGCCGTTCCGTTTGGTCCGATTAACGTGAACCCAAGTGATACTTCCTTACTTCTCCTGTTAAAAGGCTTGCATCAAGTGGACTTCTTGTCGGACACCACCGGTATTGGGGTTGTCGTTGGCGATGAAGGCAAAGTGGTCAACTTCTATGAGACCGACTTGTTCAAAGAAGGCGCCATGATGATGAGGGATTGGTTCAATAAAGGGTATCTGGAAAAGGATGCGGCTACAACGTCAATCACCGCTTCCGACCTGATCACATCTGGGCGCGGCTTCTCCTTTATGGGCGGATACAGCGGTTTGGAAGCAGCCAAAGCCTTAAGTGCCCAAACGGGAAAAAATCTGGAGATGAAGCGGATTGCCCCTTATTATTTTGAAACCGGGGCCGTGAATATGGTTAGCTGGATGTTGTCGAGCACGACAAAGGCTCCGGAAGCAGCGGTGAAGTTCCTGAACCTGCTGTACACCGATGAAGCGCTGATCAATACGATTCTTTACGGGATTGAAGGCGAAGATTACGTGAAAGTGGATGAGCACCACGTGAAATATCCGGATGGCAAGGATGCCAACATGGTTGGTTACACCGCCATGCTCAGCACCGGTATCGTTGGCTCCGAATCGCTGCAATATCAATTGGAAGGCGTCAACTGGTCTGACGTTGAGCTTAAGCTGCAAGAGAACAAAGAAACTCAGAAATCTCCGTATTTCGGCTTTATCTTTGATCCCAGCGGAGTGAAAACCCAGATGAGCGCCGTCACGAATGTCGTGAATCAATACTTGCCAGGACTCATGTGCGGTGTGCTGGATCCGGAAACGACGATTCCGAAGTTTGTTGATGCTTTGAACAACGCGGGTGCCGAGGATATTATCCGCAGTAAGCAAGAGCAGCTGGATCAATGGATTGCCGCGCAAAATAGCGGGAAGTAGAACGGGAATGTAGGAGAGAACCGCTATGACAAACAAGACGATGAGATCAAGAGGGCTAAAGAAAAATCTCCCGCTGCTGCTGTTAGCCGCGCCAGGCCTGCTGTATTTTATCCTAAACAGTTATATTCCGATGGCCGGCGTGTTTATTGCCTTTAAGAACATCGATTATGCCAAAGGCATCTTTCGGAGCGATTGGATCGGGTTCGATAATTTCCGATTCCTGTTTCAAACGTCCGACGCCTGGATCATGACGAGAAATACGCTGTTGTACAACGTTGCTTTTATCGTGTTTGGAACCATTTTTTCGATCCTCATCGCGATCTTTATGTCGGAGCTGATCGGCAAGGCTTACTCCAAGCTGTTTCAATCCGGGCTGGTGCTGCCAAATTTGATTTCGATGGTCGTATTGTCTTATCTGGTCTTTGCGTTCTTGAACGCGGACAGCGGATTTATTAACCATTCGATCCTTCGACCGTTGGGCCTGCCGGAAATCAATTGGTACTCCGAACCGAAGTACTGGCCGTATCTGCTCGTCATTATTCAGATGTGGAAGACGGCCGGATATGGTTCCATCGTGTATATTGCGTTCATCGCCGGAATTGACAAGAGCATCTATGAGGCTGCAAAAATCGATGGTGCGGGCAAATTGAAGCAGATTTGGACGATAACGCTGCCTCTTCTGAAGCCTACCGTCGTGATTCTGACCTTGATGTCAGTTGGTCGGATCTTTAATTCGGATTTCGGCCTTTTCTATCAGGTCCCGATGAACGCAGGCGCTTTATACAGCACGACGCAAACGATCGATACGTATGTGTACCGGGCACTCATGCAGGTGAATGATATCGGGATGTCGGCGGCAGCCGGCTTGTACCAGTCGCTTGTCGGGTTCGGGCTGGTGATGCTGGCGAATGCGATCGTCAAAAAGCTCGACGCGGATAACGCGTTGTTTTAGGAGGAAAGACCATGATTCAAACGAAAGGCGAACGAATTTTCGTCTTGTTCTCCGCAGTCGCGATGGTGCTGCTAACGTTATTTGCCTTTGTCCCGTTCATCCTGATTCTGGTTGCCTCGTTTACGGATGAATCGATGTTGATCCGGGACGGATACAGCTTCTTTCCGGCAAAATTGAGTTTGGATGCTTACGCCTATATGGTTTCCTCGGCTTCGACCTTCCTTCGTTCGTATGGCGTGTCCTTCTTGGTGACGATTCTAGGGACGGCGGCCGGACTTCTGATTTCGAGTATGCTGGCTTATCCGATGTCCAGGAAAGATTTCAAATATCATAACGCGCTGGCGTTTATCGTGTTCTTTACGATGCTGTTTAGCGGCGGGATCGTTCCGTCCTATATCATGTGGACCAAATACTTGCATATCAAAGATACGCTGGCCGCCTTGATCGTACCCAATCTGTTGACCAACGGGTTTTACGTGCTGCTGATCCGAAATTACTATAAAAACAATATTCCCGCCGAGCTGATCGAAGCCGCTCAAATCGACGGGGCGTCGGAGCTGCGGACGTTCTTCCGGATTATGTTACCGTTGTCCGTTCCGGTGATGGCCACCGTCGGACTGTTCATGGGGCTGGCTTATTGGAACGACTGGATTAATGCGTTGTATTTTATCACGAAACCGCAATACTACGGCATTCAGAACATGTTGATTCGCTTGATGAACAACATTCAGTTTCTAAAATCGGGGCAGGCGGGCAGCGTGATTGGCGCGGGGACAGTCGAGCTTCCAAGCACGGCCATCCGCATGGCCATGGCGGTCATCGGCATCCTGCCGATCGTCATCGTGCTGCCGTTCCTGCAGAAGTATTTGACTAAGGGAGTCGTCATCGGCGCCGTTAAAGGGTGAAGCAGAAAGGAGTGATCTGTATGAAAGTGCAAGAAGTCATCGATCTGATTCTGGAGGATTCCTGCGGCGAGACACGAGTCGAAAATACGTGCGATCGATTGGCATCGGGCGATCCGAACCAGGAAGTGACGGGGATCGTCACGAGTTTTATGGCTACCGTTGATGTGGTGAAAGAGGCAATCGCGGCCGGGGCGAATCTGATTATTACCCATGAACCAACTTACTTCACAGGAAATGATGAGCTGGAGTGGCTGCAGCAAGATCCGATTTATCTGGCTAAAAAGAAGCTGATTGACGACCATAGCATCGCGATTTGGCGATACCATGATCATATGCATATGGCCGGAACGGATCGCATCTATGACGGGTTGATCTGTCAGCTTGGTTGGAGCGATCGCCTGGCGGAGGAGAACAAGCCGTGGGTGTATGTCATCGAGCCGACAACCGTTGGGGAGCTGGCGGAAGTTCTAAAGGAGAAGCTGTCGATGAACGTGCTTCAAATGGTAGGCCGGCCGGATATGGTCTGCTCTCGCATTGGCGTGTTGGTCGGCGGTGGGAGCTTGGGACTCGGAAGAGAGCAAATGCCGATGGAACTAATGCGGGACCAAAATCTGGACGTCATGATCTGCGGCGAGATTCTGGAATGGACGTTATGCGCATATGTGAACGATGCCGTGATGCTCGGGATGAACAAGGCAATGCTGGTCGTCGGGCATGAACGCAGTGAGGAATGGGGCATGAAGCATATGGCAGATTGGCTGCAACTGCTGGTGGGCGGTACCCCGGTCTCTTTCGTGGACGCCAAGGAACCTTTCCAATATCTTTAAATGAATGAAGGCACCCGGAACCTATGCTATAATCGGGTTGTTCGATTGTATCGAAGAAACCAAGCTAGTGCGAAAGGGTGCCAGGCATGAAACGGAAAACCATCTTGACGGCAATCGGAGTCATTGCGGTTGCCGCGCTGGGAAGTTATTTTCTGATCACAGGACAAGCCGATAAGCAAAAAGAATCGAATGCTATAGACGCTCAGAGCATCAAGCAGATGGCCCAGGACTACAGCGTTGGAAAATTAAGCGCCAAGTCCGCATCGATTACTTCGAGCCAACTGATCGTGGACGGCGATACGGCGGATTCGAAGACATATGATCTGCCGAAGGACGAATTTTTCGTCTCGATTGCGCCTTACGTGAACCAAACGCATCCTTGCGAGATCCACAGCTTGACCGGATGCCGCGGCGAAATGAGCGAGCAGGAGTTCCAAGTGAATGTCACCGATGCGAACGGAAATACCGTATTGGACCAAAAAATGACGTCCCAGGCTAACGGATTTATCGACTTGTGGTTGCCGCGCGAGCAAACTTATCTTGTTCAGGTTAGCTATGACGGGAAGACGGCCGAGTCGGAAATCTCCACGTTTGATGGGGATCAAACGTGTATCACGACGTTGCAACTCAGCTAATCTGAACCACCTCAAAAACGACGGACCCTCATCAGAGGGGCCGTTTTTGGGGTCGGCAAAGACCGGCAGCTACAATAAGAGGATCGCGCCGCCCATCATAGGGGTGAGTACCATGAAGGTTTTTAGCCAGACAACAGGCACACGTCTCGTGAACTTGGCTCCGACATAAGCGCCGGACATCGTTCCGATCACAACCGCGAGGAGTAAATGAACATCCAGGTAACCGATGGTGAAGTAGCCGGCCCCTCCGGCGAGGGCAATCGGCATGATCACCAGCATGGTTGTACCGGCGGCGTAACGCATCGACATTCCCAGGAGAAGCATAAGCCCCAGTTGGATAAAAGGCGTCGACCCGATGCCGAACAATCCCGATAAGGAGCCGGTAATCAAGCCGATGAGCGGCGCAAGCAACCAGAACCGAACGCCTTTGACTGTGACGAGCGTCGTATCGTCGGGCGCTTTCGGGCGCCGGGAAACGTATACCATTCGAAACCACAAGGCCAATCCGGAAGCAAACAGCATGCCGGAGGTCAGATACCCCAGACGATCTCCGGGGATCAGAGATGACCAACCCGAGCTAATCCATGCCCCTGCCGCACCGGTCAAGCCGACGATCACCCCGGAACGCAACGCCATATTTCCTTCGCGGTAATGACTGATCGAACCGGAGAAGGACGAGAAGAACATGGCGGCCAGCGCAGTACCTAGCGCCGTATGAATCGGGTAACCGAAAACGACGGTAAGAATCGAGATGATAAATCCCGATCCGCCTGCCCCTACGAAGCCGAGGAGGAAGCCGAGCGCCACCATGACCAGGGCAACTTCAACGAGCGGGATCAATCCATCCTCCAAACCTGGTGGGGGACAAGAGCCCCGACCGGGACCGGTAAGTCCCTACGCACGGAACTAGCCAGGTCCAGCACCATGGTAGCGTGCTCTTCTCCGTAGACAGGCCAAGCCGGTAAAAGCTCGGTGTTCGGATTTCCGCTCCGGATAAATGCGCTCCAGGCTGCCCTCATCCCTCGCGCAAGTTCTTTCATTTCAGGCGTCACAGCATAGGGGTCATCAAAAGACGGCGTAGTCATGAAGCCGGAGTCGCCTGCGGCCAGTGCCGCTTGAATCAAGCTGCCTTCATATCCGTGGATCGCCCCCAGCCTGCCGCCGCATCGAAGCCGATACATCCAAACCGGTGCACCGGAGAAGGATACGGCCTCCGCGAACTGTATCGCCCCGATGCCATACAAGTGCTCCGTTAAGGTTCGGGTCCAAGCAACGTCAGGGGACATGGATTTGCTGTAATGCTGATAAGCGTTCCACACGGCGTCGGCATTCTTCCCGAAGAATCCTTCAAGTACCTCCAGATGCGGGGACTGAAGCCGCGGATCATTCTGAATAAAGATCGCTGCCTCCTCCTCGTTGAACCCGATCAAGAGCGGTGGCAGCCCTTGACTGTGCTTAAGGGCCGCCAGCAGATCCCGAGGGATCACAAGGCCGTCGGCCACGGGACCGAACATATGCAAGCCATGCGAAGTATCAAAGCCTACAGCCGATTGCGCTTCAATCAGCTTCTCTGCGGGAAGCTCGAGCAATCGGCGCGAGTTTGCCGGGGACAGTCCCAGCTTCTCCAGCACCCTCCGAGTTGTCACGTCTGCGGTCTGCGGATCCCGAACCGCTTGCGTGGCTCCGCTCTGCACAATCGCACGGTGAAACAGGCCATGTGCTTTCGGCATGAGATAAAGGGACGCCACGCATTTGGCCCCTGCTGAATTCCCGATGACCGTGACGCGTGAGGGGTCGCCGCCAAAGGCGGCGATATTGTGCTGAACCCACTGCAAAGCTGCGACAATATCGAGCATTCCATTATTTCCCGAAGTCGCGTATTCCTCACCTAGTAGCTCTCTTAAATTCAAGAAACCTAACGCACCCAGCCGATAGTTGATCGACACAAAGACGATGCCCTCTTCGGATGCGTATCTGAGACCGTCGCATTCTGCCCCGGTTCCCCCAACGAATCCCCCGCCGTGGATATAGACCATGACGGGCTTAGGTCCATTGCTCAAGTCTTCCGGCGTCCATACGTTCAAGTTTAGGCAATCCTCGGACTGCGCCAGTTCCGACAGGATCCCCTCCTGAGCCGGATTCTGAGGTGCGATAGCGCCGAACCGGTCGCATCGTTTAACGCCTTCCCACGGAAGCGGAGGGGTCGGCGGTTTGAATCTTCGCGATCCCCCCGCACTTGAGGCGTAGGGAATGCCTCGGAATAAGTAGGCTCCCTCCATTTTCAAGCCCTCGACTTTGCCTGACAACGTCTGCACAATCAAGATGATCGTCTCCTGTTCTATCGATGTTGTGATTATTATATCTTGCTTGATTTCATGAACCATAATATATATTTGAATATAAAGATCATAACCTATAGGTTATGAAATAAGGAGGACATTCCGCGTGGAGTTGTTGCAACTGAAGTATTTTCAGACGGTGGCCCGCATGGAGCATATGACGAAAGCCGCCCACAGCTTGCATATTTCGCAACCGGCGCTCAGCAAGATGATTGCGGCGCTGGAAGCCGAGCTAGGGACCGAGCTGTTTCTGCGGGAGCGCAAGACGATCCGCCTGAACGAAAAAGGCAGGATGTTCCTCCAGCATGTGGATCTCGCGTTGGAAGCGCTGGAGGATGGCGAGCAGCGACTGCGGGATACCAACGGATCCGCTTCTCCTATGGTCACGCTGGATGTTCGGGTATCCTCGCATTTGCTTCCGGGCATACTGGCCGCTTTTCGTACGGAATGTCCAAATGCCCAATTCAACTTGCTGCAGCATGCATCACCGCTGGACCCTCGAACGAACTTCGATCTATGCCTCTCGGACGGGGCGGTGCCGCCCCCTGGGACGGAGGCCGTCTCCTTGCTCGAAGAGGATATTCTCGTTGCGGTTCCCGCCGATCATCCTCTCGCACACCGGGAACGAGTTCGCTTAAGTGAGTTAAGGGAGGATCGCTTCATTATGCTACCTTCCGGCAAGTCTTTGCGCGAAACGACGGATGCCTTCTGCCGGTTGGCCGGGTTTACACCTCGAATTCGGTTCGAGAGCGATGATCCGGCTACTGTACGAGGATTGATTCGTGCGGGACAGGGCGTTGCGTTCCTGCCGGCGATCACTTGGAGCGGATCTACCGGGCCGGACGTCAGGCTGCTGCGACTCGAAGAAAGCTGGTGCAAACGATCGATTTCCCTGTCCTGGCCAAAGGATCGGTACCTGAAGCAGATCGCGGTCCAGTTCCGCGATTTTACCATCCAGTATTTCGCGAGGTTGGCCGTATCAGGAAGGATGGATTATGAATGAGGGATGTCTACGGGACATCCCTTTTTTTGCGCTTTATTTTAGGGATACCGCTAACTACAGCGGTCCCCGCGTCTTCTGCCGGTTCTCCTTCCGATAGTCGAGCGGCGCGACGCCAATCTCCCGTTTAAACGTTTGCGAGAAATACGACTGCGATTTGAAGCCGATGATCTCGGAGATTTCCAACACGGAGTAATTGGTGGACTCCAGCAGGAATTTGGCCGTGTCCATTCGCACCTGGTTTAAGTATTTGACGGGGGACACGCCATACGTCTTTTTGAAAAGATGCGACAAGTAGTACTTGTTGATATGCGCTTCCTCTGCCATGGATTCCAGCGTGATGTTGCTTTTAAAGTGGACGTCTATGTAATTTTTGACCAAAGCCACCTCTTTGGGAACTTTTTCGGTAGTAGAGAGGTTAATCGATACGTGTTTTTTGCGCAAGATCAAAATCAACATCACCTGGACCAGGTGCTTGCAGAGTTCCAGGTAGGCTTCCTGCTTGGCGTTATATTCTTCGAACGCTTTATACAGATAGAGAAGAATGCTCTTGTCCGGATCCCGGAAGCGAACGTAAGGCACCGTGTCTTCGTCGGAGATAAAGGAAATGCCGTTTAAACCGATGACAAAATACTCTAGCGGATCGCTGAAATCGGAGATTTCCGTATGCTCGATGTTGGGGTTTACGATGATCACATCGTGTTTCTTGATGGGGAGTCGTTCGTCCCGGACGAGAAATTCCCCTGTCCCTCCCGTCACGTAAAACAACTCGGCAAAATGGTGAGAATGCTTCAGGCCAATCCAGTTTTGGCTATCGGAATCCGACTTGTTGATATAGATCAGCTCGGTGTTCAGGCTGGCGAGCAGATCCGCCGATGAAGTGGGGTGTTTCGTCATACATCCGTTCCTTTCAAAGTAAAAATGACACCTTGGTGGCTAAGCGCTTAAGCAACTCCCAAGCTTTAGCCTGACCGCTGACAGTTCAATGATAGCACAAAATGTTATCTTTATTAACGAATAGAGCAACATTCCTAAAAAACATAGCAATAATGACATATTTAAAAACGCTTTCTTCTCACTATAATGAAAATAAATAAAAAGGGAGGCGTTCAAATGCGGATCCAAAAGATAGGCGCTGCGATTGCGATGGCAGCGATGTTGACCTTAACGGCCTGCGGGGCCGGTTCAAACGGAGCTTCCTCCGGGGAAGATGGAAAGCCGGTGTTGAAAATGGCCGCGCTCGAAGGCGGCTACGGCAAAGAGATGTACAGTCAGGTCATCGCAGCATTCGAGGAGCAATTTGACGTTGACGTGGAGCTGACGATCAGCAAGAGCATCGAAGATGAAATTTCACCCGGCATGAAAGCCGGGAAATACCCCGATGTTGTGGTGCTTGGCCAAGGGCGCAGCGCGGGACTCACCGAGACGCTGATCAAAGACAAAGGGCTGGAAGATCTCACGGACGTCTTGTCGATGCAGGTGCCCGGGGAAGAGCAGAAGCTGAAGGATAAGTTGGTCGACGGGCTGATCGGGACGCTCGGCACGAATCCTTACGGCGATGACAGCACCTATTTGATGCCGATGTATTATTCTCCGACAGGGTTGGTGTACAACAAAGGACTGTTTGAACAGAAAGGCTGGGAGGTGCCGAAGACCTGGGATGAAATGTTTGCGCTCGGCGACCAAGCCAAGAGTGAAGGGATCGCCTTGTTCACTTATCCGACCGCCGGGTATATGGATTCCTTTTTCTTCGCCTTACTGGCGGATGTTGGCGGCATCGGATTCTACGACAAGGTGATGAATTACGAGCAGGACATTTGGAATACCAACGAAGCTAAACAGGCGCTGGACATTGCGGCCAAGCTGCTGAGTTATGCCTCGGATACGACGGTCGCGTATGCCAATGAGCAGGACTTCACCAAGAATCAGCAAGCGATCCTGGACAATAAGGTTCTGTTTATGCCAAACGGCACCTGGATTGCCGGGGAAATGGCCGACGCTCCTAGAACAGAAGGATTCGCATGGGGACTCACTCCGATCCCGACGGTGAAGGAGGGCGGAGACCGTTACATCGTGACCTCGATGGAGGCAGTTTGGGTACCGTCCCAAGCGAAAAATAAAGACCTGGCCAAGCAGTTTATCACTTTCCTTTACTCCGATAAGGCCGCCGACATTTTTGCCCAGTCCAACGCGATCCAACCGATCAAGGGAATTTCGGACCAATTGACGGGGGAGAACCAATCGTTCTACAGCGTCTACGATCAGCCTCAAGTGAAGGCACTGGTCGGCGGGTTCGTCAGCACCAGCCCGGTTGAAGGCGTCAATATTAAAACCACCTTGTTCGATACGGCTAACAGCATCATCTCGGGGGAGAAAACCGTCGGCGATTGGCAAGCCGACCTGAACGAGGCCAGCGAGAAGTTAAGAGCGGCAAAATAAATAGTAGCGATTTATTCCCTGCAGGAAGCAAGGTGAGACGGTGAAACGTAACCGAGGACGAATCCGCTTCATTTGGCTATGCATCACACCGGCGTTCGTGCTGTTTGTTCTCTTTATGCTCATCCCTACGTTTAACGTCTTCCGGATGTCGGTGTACAAGTGGAGTGGTTTTTCGGCGGAAAAACAGTTTGTAGGCTTCAGCAACTTCAAAATCTTGCTGGACGATGCGGTATTTGTGAAGTCGTTCCAGAATACCGTGCTGCTCCTGGTGATCGTGACGATCCTGACGATGTCGATGGCGCTGTTGTTCGCGGCGGTGATGACGCGGGAGAACGTCAAGGGGAAGGACATCTATCGGGTTATCTTTTATATTCCTAACATCTTGTCGGTCGTGGTGATCGCGGCCATCTTCTCCGCGATCTACGATGCGGAGCAAGGACTGCTGAACGGACTGCTGGGCATCCTCCGGTTAGACTTTCTCCAGCGGATGTGGCTTGGGGATCAAAGCATTGTGATCTACAGCATCGCCGGGGCGATGATCTGGCAATCGGTCGGGTACTACATGGTGATGTATATGGCCAGCATGTCCAGCATTCCGGAGAGCTTCTACGAAGCCTCGGCGCTGGAAGGGAGCGGGAAGGTGCGGCAGTTCTTTTCCATCACGTTGCCCCTGATTTGGCAGAACCTAAGGAATACGCTAACCTTCTTTATCATTAGCTCGATCAACTTAAGTTTTACCTTAATCAAAGCAATGACGAACGGCGGGCCGGACGGGGCGACCGAGGTGTTCCTGAACTATATGTATAAACAGGCTTATACCAATTCCTCTTATGGATATGGGATGGCCATCGGTTCGGTCGTCTTCCTGTTCTCCTTTGGGTTGTCGCTGTTGGTCAGCCGGGCGACGAAACGGGAACCCCTACAATATTAGTGCATGTTTAACCTCATTAGGGAGGAGCTGGCGGAGAGCCGATGAAAGCCGACAAAGGGTACAAATCGTTCATCTACGTCATCCTTAGCCTGCTCGCCTTGTCGATCGTGGTTCCGATGATTTGGGTGCTGCTGGCTTCGTTGAAACAGAAGTCCGAATTCTATGGAGATCCATGGGGGCTTCCGGCGGGCGTTTACCTGCAAAACTATCTCGATGCGTTTACCGACGCCCATATGGGTTCTTATTTGCTCAATTCGCTGTTTACGACCGTGCTTGGTTTGGCGATCCTGTTGGTCGTCGCCGTGCCCGCGGCTTATGTGCTGGCAAGGTACCGGTTTCGTGGGCGCAAGATCCTGAATCTGCTGTTTATGGGCGGATTGTTCATTAACGTCAACTACATTGTCGTCCCCATCTTCCTGATGCTGCTGGACGGGGATCGGCTGCTCGGCGGTTGGTTTCCGGACGGGTTGCTCATCGACAATTTGGCGGTGTTATCCGTGGTTTATGCCGCGACGGCGATCCCGTTTACGATTTATTTGTTGTCCGGGTATTTCCAGACGATTCCCGAGGTGTTCGAGGAGGCGGCGGCCATCGATGGCTGCTCGCATGTTCGGACGATGTTATCCATTATGGCGCCGATGGTTCGTCCCAGCATTGTAACGGTGATCTTGTTCAACTTTCTGGCTTTTTGGAACGACTATATCATCGCATTGACGCTGCTGCCGGGGCCGAATAAGACGCTTCCCGTCGGGCTGTTGAATCTAATGACCGCGCAGAAGGCGGCAGCCAATTATGGCCGATTGTACGCCGGCCTGGTGATTGTGATGGTCCCCGCCCTGATTCTTTACATTCTGGTGCAGCGGCGATTAGTGGAGGGGATGACGGCCGGAGGAACGAGAGAATAGAAGAGGGAGAGGATAGGTATGGCCAGACAGAGAGGTAGAGTAACGCTCCCGAGCGAGGAAGGGTTCGTGCGGGAAACGAAGGAACTGATGGAGAGGTGGGGCGCGGACGCGATCCGGGACAGCGACGGGACGAAGCTGGATGCAGCCGTCAAAGCGCTTCCTGCGAAGATTTATACGGCTTATTTTCCCTCCAGAGGACATAACGAATTTATCGAAAAGCATAGGGAAGAATGCCCGCAGATCTATTTGATGACCGAATTCATGCTGGCCCAGTCGATTACGCTGGAGATCGAGCTGCTGCGCACCTACTACCGGGAGCAGCTCGACGTTGATTATTTACACGATCCTTATCGTTATTGGCAAGTGATCGATCGAACGACCGGTGAGGTGCTGCCCCCGTCCGACTGGCGGATACGTCAGCAGGACGATACGGTGATTATTGACAATGCGGTGCCGTGGCACGAATATACGGTTTCGTTCCTCGCCTACATTCAGTGGGACCCGGTGCAGATGTACAACCACATCACCAACGACTGGGGCGATAAGCCGCATGAAATTCCATTTGATGTGAAGCAGCCCCATTCCAATGCTTTTATCTATGAAACGATGAAACAATGGCTCCGGGACAATCCGGAAGTGGATGTCGTGCGGTTCACCACGTTGTTTTATCAATTTACGCTGGTGTTTAACGAGCTGGCCAAAGAGAAATTCGTGGACTGGTTCGGATATGGCGCCAGCGTATCGGTAGCCATGCTCGAGGATTTCGCCCGGGAAAAAGGATACGAACTGACCGCCGAAGATTTCGTCGATCAAGGATATTACAACTCCTCCTTCCGGGTGCCGTCACCGGCTTATCTGGATTATGTCGACTTCGTCTCCCGCTTCGTCGCCGCGGAGACGAAGAAACTGGTGGACCTGGTGCATGAGAGCGGGAAGGAAGCGATGATGTTCCTCGGCGATCAATGGATCGGCACGGAGCCTTATGGGCCGTACTTCGGGTCGATCGGGTTCGATGCCGTCGTGGGGAGCGTGGGGGACGGCACGACGCTTCGGATGATCTCGGATATCCCGCACGTGAAATACACGGAAGGGCGGTTTCTGCCGTACTTTTTTCCGGACGTCTTCTATGAAGGCAACGACCCGGTGGTTGAGGCGAACCGGAACTGGCTTGCGGCGCGGCGCGCGATCCTGCGCAAACCGATCGATCGCATGGGGTACGGCGGTTACCCCAGCTTGGCTTGCAAGTTCCCGAAATTCGTTGATTACGTCGAGCAAATTACCGATGAATTCCGCGAGCTTCATGACCATATTAGGGGCGGTAAGCCGTACACGGGACTAAAAGTGGCGGTCTTAAACTGCTGGGGAGCGCTGCGGACGTGGCAGGCGTTTACCGTTGCCCATAGCCTTTACAGCAAACAGGCTTATTCCTACTATGGGATCCTGGAAGCCTTGAGCGGCATGAGCGTGGACGTCGTATTCATCAGCTTCGATGAGGTGCTGAAGCAGGGCATCGATCCGTCCATCGACGTAGTGATCAATGCCGGCGAAGCGTACACCGCTTTCTCTGGCGGCGAGGTATGGAAGAATTCGAGGTTCGTCGAGCGGCTTCGCCGGTGGGTATACGGCGGCGGGGGGGTGATCGGCGTCGGCGAACCGTCGGCGGTGCAGCATCAGGGGCGATTTTTCCAATTAGCTGATTGTTTTGGAGTCGATAAAGAACGGGGATTCAGCGTGTCTACAGACAAATATTTCAACCAGTCGGCGGAGGAGCATTTCATTACGACGGAGGGTACGGCATTCGATTTCGGGGAAACGACGAATCACGTCTATGCCTTGCATGAACGCGTTGAGATTCTGGAGTATTCGAACGGGGAGGTTCATCTTGCCGCGAATCGGCCGGGGGCGGGTCGCGCGGTGTATCTGGCCGGGCTCCCGTATTCCCCGGGAAATGCGCGCCTGTTCCTTCGAAGCCTGTATTTCGCAGCGGGTAAGGAAGCGGAACTGAAGCGTTGGTACGCGGACAATGTGGAATGCGAGGTGCACGCCTACCCAGAGCAGGGGGTATATGCAGTCGTCAACAATAGTAACGATCCCCAAACTACGGTTGTTTACGATGGAGATGGGAAAACGTCCGTGATGAAGCTTGGCCCAAGCGGGATCGTGTGGAAGATAACGAATGGGAGCGCTACGCCATGAAAGTCATACTACTACGGTTGCTTGGATTGTTCGTCTGCGTCTGCCTAGTCGTCTACGGACATAGTCAAGGAACAAGTTACATGAATCTAGGTTTGATGATCATAGGTTTGGCGGGTTTACTTGGCCTGCTCTACGAATACAACCGCAAATATCAATAGCCCGCGAATGACGCGGAGACGAGAAAGGAATACATCTTGGATGAACATGAACAAGATTTTTGACATCAGACCTTCAACTCGGCAGCTTGATTGGCAACGGCTGGAATTTTACGGATTTATTCACTTTGGGATGAACGCGATGACCGGCAGGGAGTGGGGAGAGGGACACGAAGATCCGGCCCTGTTCGATCCGCAACACCTCGATGCGGCGGAATGGGTTACGATCCTGAAGCAGGCCGGAATGAAAGCCGTGATTCTGACTTGCAAGCATCATGACGGCTTCTGCTTGTGGCCTAGCAAATATACGAAGCACTCGGTTGCTTCTAGTCCCTGGAGAGACGGGCAGGGGGATTTGGTCCGTGAAGTCTCGGAGGCTTGCCAAAAGTTCGGACTAAAGTTCGGGGTGTATTTGTCGCCTTGGGATCGGACCGAAAGGAGTTATGGAGAAGGTCAAGCGTATGACGATTTTTACGTGAACCAACTAACGGAGTTGCTAACCCAATACGGCGAGATCGGCTGCGTTTGGTTGGACGGGGCTAACGGCGAGGGACCTTCAGGTAAACGGCAGAACTACGATTGGGACCGGTATTATGAGACGGTCCGGCGTCTTCAGCCGCAATGTGTGATTAGCGTATGCGGCCCGGATATCCGCTGGGTGGGCAACGAGGCAGGCCATACGCGGCGAGAGGAATGGAGTGTCGTGCCCCGGGCGCTGCAGGATGCCGAGAAAACGGCAGAGAAATCGCAGCAAACCGATGACCCCTCTTTCGCCCGCTCCGTCCATTCGATGGAAGAGGATCTGGGCAGTAGGGAAGCCATCGTCCGCTACGGCGGTGAATGGGTCTGGTATCCCGCAGAAGTGAATACGTCCATCCGGCCGGGCTGGTTCTACCATGCCGAAGAGGACAGACAAGTTCGGAGTGCCCGCGAGCTGTTCAACATCTACCTAAAGGCGGTTGGCGGCAACGCGATGTTCTTGCTCAACGTTCCGCCCGACCGGGACGGGAGAATTGCAACACCCGACCGTGAAGCATTGGCCGAGTTAGGCGCGCGGATCGCCGAGTTGAATGACCTGCGGTTGATACATGGAACGAAGTGGACTGCATCGAGTGCCGCTTCGGAGAAGGAAACGGCCGAAGTCCTTGGCGGCGGCGCTCCGGATCGAGGCTGGAGACCGTCTGGGACGGACACCGAGCCCTGGGTACAAATGGTTTTGCCGGAGACGAGGGCATTTAACGCGGTGATTTTGCAGGAGCACATTGTCCAAGGACAGCGGGTGGAGGCGTTCGAGCTGTGGGTCTCGGTAGAGAATGGAAACGAGCGGGACGATGAAACCAAGAACTCAGACGAGTGGCGACGGATTGGGGAAGGCACGATTGTCGGCCACAAGAAAATCCTTCCGCTTCCGTTAACGACAGCCCGGAGGGTGAGGATCGTATTTAAGCGGTACAGGGGGTATCCGACATTGGCGGCATTTCAGCTCGCTTTATGGAGCGAGTAACCATAGGCGGTATCGTCAAGCATGAACTGAATCTGACTTGCACGAGATCACCGAAATAACTGCGCAAATGCAGTTATTTCCTCACAGCCTGGTCTCTACGGCTAAATAGCCGCAGAAGTACAGTTAATTTCTATCATTTTGAGAATATCGGCCATTTGGCTTGGAGGTAACAGCATTCTTGCAGTTGTTTCCGGAAAAAACCAACCATCGGTGAAATTAGCTGCACGCCTGCAGTTATTTCCCCCACCGGCTCAAGGGTCTACGTTTTCTCTATGGATTGTGTAGGTTGAAGCGGAGGTGAGGCAATGTCCAAACGGACGGGAACGAGCAAGAGAATCAAGGGTTGGCGGCGGGTATGGCTGCTTAGCGGTTTGATCGTCGTGGCCGGCGTTCTGCTTGCCGGTTATATGTTGGCGAGGGACTCTCACGAAGAAGTTGCAAAGGTAGGCGGAAACGCCATCACGGATCAGGAAATCGCCTTTCAAATGGACCGGCTGAAGTCAGCGGTGCAGAACGAGTTCCAAGTCAAATTCCAAGTGACGCTGGGGAAAGGCGACTGGACCCAACGGGTTGGGGACCTCATTCCGCTTCATGTACTACAGGAGCGTGCGCTGGAACAAGCGATGCGGGACAAGGTGATTTTCATCCTAGCCCAAGCGCAGGGCTTGCTGGACTCGCCTGATTTCGATTCGCTAACTGCCTCGATGGAGACGGAAAATCGGGAGAGAGAGGCCGCGATCCGACGTGGAGAAGTGGTATATGGCCTCACCCGATTCACCTTGGAGCCTTACTATGCGCATAGGCTGGCATCCCTGGAAACCGAATTAAAGCAGATGCTTAGTCAACATCCGGAAGACCCGCTATATCTGGAAAGGGGGGATGTCGAGAGCTATCACGAGGAGCATGCCTCGGAATGGGCCGCTAATGCGACCAATTACGAGGTCACCCAATTGATCGTGCCTGTCCCGCAAGAAGGGAAGAAGGGCGCAGCCAGCGCCTTGGCGGAACTCATCGCGGAACAAGCCGGATTGGAGGGAATTGCCAGCCGGTTTGAAGAAGCCTCCATTCGGACAGAAACGTTGACGGAAGAGAGTGGATCCTATGCCAACTCGCCTGCTCATCAGGTGGTGTTGCAACTGAGGGACATGAAGCCGGGGGAACTTACCGCGCCAGTGGAAATCGGCGAAGGATTCACCGTGTATCGTCTGGATGAAGTGAAGGTCGATGAGCAGAAAGCATTGCAAAGGTATGAATATCAGATCAAACAGCAGCTGTTGGAGGAACGATTTGAAGCGTATGTCGAGCAATACAGGGGAGAACTGCCGGTTCAAGTTAACCGGGAATTGCTGGCCAAAGTCACGATTCCGGGGATTTGACCCACAGCCAACCTGATGTACCACATCCATTCTGAATGTATGGGAGGGAAATTATGTACGTAACCAAAAGTCGCATTGTTCTATTGTATCTATCGCTGTTTGCCATGGTGATTACGTTGCTGCCTCCGGCGGCAATCGCTTCCGAGATGGAGCCCGCATCCAAGGCTGTTCAAGCGGAGGACGCCGCCCAAGTTGCGGGGAACCGGGCGAATCCACATAGAGGGACCGACTATTACATTGATGCGACGCTGGGGAACGACGCCAACAACGGGACCTCAAAGAAGACGCCGTGGAAGACGTTCCAGAAAGTCAACGAAAAGGTGTTTCAACCAGGCGACCGGATTTTGCTGAAGGCCGGCGAAACCTGGAATGACCAACAGCTTTGGCCAAAGGGATCCGGGGCGAATGGGAAGCCGATCGTGATCGACATGTACGGCAATCCGAAGGATGGGAAACCTTATATCGCTGTGGGCGGCAACGTGGTGAATCCTGTCCGATATGAAAACGGGGACTTCAAAAAGGACAAAACCAAAGTCGGCCTGACTGGTGCCGTCGTGCTGCAGAATCAACAGTATTGGGAAATTCATAACCTGGAGATCTCAAACGACGACGACTTCGCTACCGATATCGACGTGTCTGCGAAAGAGCATTCCGTCGTTCGAGACGGCGTGTCCATTACGATTAACGCCGATCTTCTGGGACCGGGCGATGACAAGATCATGAATTATTTCCGCATCAGTAATTTATATATCCACGATATCGACGGCCCAACCGATTGGCAGAAAATCCACTACGGCGGCATCGTATTCCAAGTTTTCGGCGAAAAGAGCTATAAAGACTACGATGAAGGGGCTTATTACTTCCAGGATGTCCGCATTGAAAATAACCATTTCTACAAAACCGAGCTCCATGCGATCCAATTCGCTTTTAACTGGTTTTACGATCGCGACGCCAGCTCCGGGGAATACGATGAAACCGGCAAGTACCATGAAGGTTGGGAGCAGCTGTGGGTGAGAACTCGTGACCTATATAGCCGTGACGTCTACATCGGGCACAACTATGCCGAGAACATCGGGCAAGGTGCCATTCAGTTGGCGAACACCAAAAACATGACGGTGGAATTCAACGAAATCAACGGTTATTTGCAAAGATATGACGCCGTCTCCTGCGGGCTATATCTGTGGGCCGGGGCCGACTCCGTCATGCAGTTCAACGAGGTTTACGGCGGCCCATACGGCGAATTCGACGGCACCCCTTGGGATTTGGAATACACCAACTTCAACGTGACCTATCAATACAACTACTCCCACGACAACGCCGCAGGCTGGATGGCCTACATGGGGAATAGCTCCAATTCCGTGGCGCGTTATAATTTAAGCGTCAACGACAATGGCGTCATTGTAAAAAATATGCTCTCAACCAACTACTCGCCGACGTATTTTCTGAATAATGTCTTTGTCTATAATGCGGAACAAATGGACTGGTTCCACGACGAGGTGTTTAAGGATACGGTGTATTTCCTGAACAACGTCTTCTATAACATGTCGGAGACGACGCCAACGAAATGGTACAGGAAAGAGGGCGCCTTGAACAAAGCCGTGTTCTCCAATAACGCCTTCTACGAAGCGGGAGGCGTCTACTCGGAGCAGCAACCTAAGGATCCCCATGCCGTATTTGCAGACCCGATGTTCGTGAAGAATCCGAAAGATTATAAGAAGAATAACGGGGTTGACCGGATCGTGAACTCGGCGGCGAATTTCAAGCTGAAGAAGAACTCTCCGCTCATCGATGCCGGTCGCTATAACCGAAACGTTGGCGATGAGGATTTCTTTGGTACGCACTTATACTATGGAAAAGGAATCGATATCGGCTTGCATGAATCGCCGATCGGCAAGAAGGTGAAGGATCCGATCGACACGAATCCGATCGAAGACGAAGGCAAGTCAGACCGAGTTAACCTGGCGCTCCACAAACCGATCGAAGCGAATTATACCCATCCGAATCCGGGGCTTGAGGCGGATAAGCTGGTGGATGGAAATACCGCGACCCGTTGGGCGAGTGCGGATCCGGACGAGATGACGGACGGATATCCGATCGTCATTACGATCGATTTTGGCCAACCGACAACCTTCGATGAGATTTACCTGGATGAGTATACCGATGGAGGAACGAACCTAAGGGTCCAGGAATTTGAGTTGCAGAAGCTGGATCCACAGACGCAGGAGTGGGTAACGTTCCAATCCAAATCGGATGGGATGGGACATGATCTGAAATTGGACGATTTCGGCAGCGTGACCAGCAGCAAGCTGCGGCTGCTCATTACGAAACAAAAGGACAGCGAATACTGGACGCCTACCATGACCGAAATCCAGGTATATCGTAGCCAGGACGCGGATATCTAAATCGTGATCAAGAAAGGACCTCTATTCCTTATGGAGTAGGAGGTCCCTTCCATTTATTATATGGCGTAACGTCTAGGCTCCGAGAAACAGGGCCATATCTTCCTCTACACTCGTGATGCCGCCGATGCCGAATTTGTCGATCAGGACCTGGGCTACGTTTGGCGAGAGGAAAGCCGGCAATGTGGGCCCGAGATGAATGTTCTTGACGCCGAGATGGAGGAGAGCCAGCAGGACGATGACGGCCTTTTGTTCATACCAGGCGATATTGTACGAAATCGGTAACTGGTTAACATCCTCTAGGCCGAACCATTCCTTCAACTTGAGCGCGATGACCGCCAGCGAATAGGAATCGTTGCATTGACCGGCATCCAGAACACGTGGGATACCGCCGATATCGCCAAGTTCCAGCTTGTTATATTTGTACTTGGCGCAACCAGCCGTTAAGATTACAGTATCGTGCGGTAATTGTTTGGCAAATTCCGTGTAGTAATCACGTGATTTCATCCGACCGTCGCATCCGGCCATGACGATAAACCGTTTAATCGCGCCGGTCTCCACCGCCTGAACGATCTTGTCGGCCAGCTGCGTGACCGTGTGGTGGGCGAAGCCGCCGACGATCTGTCCGCTTTCGAGCTCTGTAGGCGGGGGACAGCTTTTGGCGTGCTTGATCAGTTCTGAGAAGTCCTTCGGCGTATCGTCGGCACCGTCTGGAAGATGCCGAACCCCAGGGTAACCGGTATTCCCCGTCGTGTAGATTCGATCCATATAACTGGCTTTTGGCGGAACGATACAGTTGGTTGTCATCAGAATCGGGCCGTTGAAAGCGGCGAATTCCTTCGTTTGCTCCCACCAGGCGTTGCCGTAATTGCCAACAAAGTGGCTGTATTTCTTGAAAGCCGGATAATAATGGGCGGGCAGCATCTCACTGTGGGTGTAGACGTCGACGCCGGTTCCTTCGGTTTGTACCAGCAATTGTTCTAAATCCTTCAAATCATGACCGCTGATCAAAATGCCGGGGCGATTGCGCACGCCGATATTGACTTGAGTCACTTCCGGATGACCGTAGGTACTTGTGTTGGCCTGATCCAGCAAGCCCATGGCTTCCACGCCATACTTGCCGGCCTCTAAAACCAAGGCGACGAGATCGTCAGCCGTTAAGGTATCGTCCAATGTCGCGGCCAGGGCTCGGCGCAGAAAGAGGTCGACTGCCGCATGAGGATAGCCCAACTGATGAGCATGGTACGTATAAGCGGCCATTCCTTTGAGTCCGTAAGTCAGCAACTCGCGCAAGGAACGGATGTCTTCGTTGGCGGTGCTGAGGATCCCCACCTGCTTTGCTTTGATCGCAAATTGGATTTCGTCTTCCGCTTTCCAGAGTACGGCATCGGGTAAGGAAGCTTCATCGCCTGCATGCCGCTCGTACCAGTAGTGTTGTACGACGTCGCGCATCGTAAGGGCGGTTCGTATTTGGCTGACGAAGCTGTCGTGATCGAAATTAGCATTCGTAATCGTTGCAAACAAGGAGTTCATCGTAAAAACAGACAGCTGACGCTCGATGTGCTCCGGCAGATCGCTACCCAGCGCGAGGAATGCCATCCCTTTAAGCACATAGATGAGCAGGTCCTGCAAGTTGGCTACGTCCTCCGGCTTTCCGCAAACACCGGCATTTGTACAACCTGTTCCGCCGGCTGCCTCTTGGCATTGGTAACAGAACATGGATGTCTCTTGAAGTAGGTCGGTCGTGGCATGACTTTGATTCATGGGGGAACCTCCTTGATCTGAATGGGATAAGGGAGGCGCTCAGGGTTGTGTAATATTTCACATGATGAGGTACGTGGTGTTGCACCTCCGTTGATGTCAGGAGCATATCGCCGGAACGTTCATGGCAAAGTGATTGCAGTCACAAATATTTCCACAAAATTGAAAACATATCTTTGGCTCTCGCTTCTATTTCGTTTGCATTCGTACCCCAAGCTCCTCAAAACCCTAATCGTGATGTACTTACTGGACTAATCGGTTGTGTAAATTATACAATACGATATGTTAACCACTAGATGCGTGGAATTTCAAATGAGGTGAAACGATGCAACGAGCACAGAAATGGCGTACAAGAGCCGTGATCCTAAGCTTGACGGCGATGCTGATGACAATTCTTTCCGGCTGCGGGGGGAACACGGGAACGAAGGAGAATCCTACGGCCGGGGAGCCGGTTTCGAAACAATATTATATTTTTGATACGGTGGTTAACATCAAATTGTTTGATGACCCCAAGGCGGAGGAGCATCTGGACCATATCGACAACATGCTGAAAACCTTGGATATCGAGCTAAGTCGTACGTTAGAAACGAGCCAACTCTACAAAGTGAATCAGGAAGCCGGCAAACAGGCGGTTGAGGTATCAGAGGATACGATGAAGGTTCTGGAACGTTCACTCGACTACGCCAAAGAGACGGACGGGCTATTCGATCCCACCGTCGGCGGTTTGGTTGATCTATGGGATATCGGGCATGAAGGGGCCCATGTCCCGGCGCCGGAGGATTTGCAGCGGGAACTCAGCCTGGTCGGTTATAAGGATGTCGTCGTGGACGAGGCCAAAAGCACCGTGTTTCTGAAACGGCCGGGGATGGTTCTGGATCTCGGCGGCATCGGGAAAGGTTACGCGGCGGACGAGGTCGCCGCTTATTTACGGGCGGAAGGCGTGAAGAGCGCGCTTGTCGACCTTGGCGGTAGCAGCATCATCGTTATCGGGAACAAGCCCAATGGAGACAGCTGGAACGTGGGCCTTCAGGATCCTGACAGCTCGCGCGGCACAACCATGGGCACGATTCGCTTAAGCGATCAGGTGATCGATACCTCCGGGATTTATGAACGATATTTCATCGAGGACGGTGTGATGTATCATCACATTCTTGATCCGAGAACTGGGGTACCGTCGCAAAACAATCTGAAGAGCGTGACGATTCTGGCGGATAATGCAACGGATGCCGACGCGCTGTCGACTTTCGTTTATGTGATGGGTCTTACGGAAGGCTTGAAGTATATCGAGGACTTGAATGATGAGACGGAAGCGATGTTCATCACGAAGGACAATAAAATTTACGTCACATCGGGACTCAAGGATACTTTTAAAGTGACGGACGGGCAATATACGCTAGTCGAAGAATAGCACGCTAGAGACGTTCAAGCGATTGAGCGTCTTTCTATTATACTAGAACGAATTGGACAAGGAGTTGGTTCCTATGAAACTGATGTTGATTTCGGATATCCACGGGTCGAGCGCTTGGCTGGATCGGGCGATGGCAAAAGTGGAAGAAGAGCGGCCTGATCAAATCATCATGTTAGGGGATTTTTTGTACCACGGGCCAAGGAATCCACTGCCGGAGGGTTACGATCCGAAACGGGTCGCGGCAACGCTTAACGGGCATAAGCATCACATCATCGCCGTGCGCGGGAACTGCGATGCTGAAGTAGACCAAATGCTGTTAGAATTTCCGATGATGGCAGATTACGCCATGCTCTTCTTCGAAGGGCGCCGAATTTACGTCACCCACGGGCATGGATTTAACATGGAGCAGCTTCCGCCGCTGGCGCCCGGCGACGTATTTATTCAGGGGCATACCCATATCCCGGTGGCCGACCGCAAGGATGGCGTTTATGTGTTGAACCCGGGATCCATCGCTTTGCCGAAAGAGAATTTCCCGAATTCTTATGGCATTTTGGAGGCGGGAACGTTTCTTGTTAAGGATTTCGCCGGTGAGACCGTAAAACGGATTGCATTCGCTCCATGATAAACGAACGAATAGAACATCAGCTGCGGACGCTCCCAGCTTCACCGGGGGTTTATTTGATGAAGGATGCGGCGGGAAACGTGATTTATGTCGGTAAGTCCAAAAACCTGCAGCAACGGGTTCGCTCTTATTTCCACATCTCTCGCAACCGCTCCAAGAAGGTGGAGAGACTGGTGCATAACATCAAAGACTTGGAGATCCGACTCACCGACACTGAATTCGAAGCTTTGATGTTGGAGTGCAGGCTGATTCGCGAGTTGAAACCGATGTATAACAAGAAAATGAAAAGCCCGCAGGGTTATACGTATATAGCCATCCGGGACAATGAGAGAATTTGGGGCTTGGAAGTCGCGGATGAGCCAGGGGATCCGGGGCTTCGCCATGTCTACGGGCCTTACACGGCTAGTCGGCATACCGTGGAGCAGGCGGTCCGTAGCCTCCGTGAAGCGTTGCATATCGCCTGCAGCCGCAGCAGTTCCTCCAGCATCGGGACCCCCTGCTTGAACCATTCGCTTGGTTTATGTCTCGGAGCCTGCTTGGGTGGGGAAGCGATCGAGATCAACAATCGTAGCCTTACTCGAATTACTGCGCTGCTGGACGGAACTGATTCCGGCCTGCGGGAGGAGTTGGAACTGCGGATGCAGGAGGCTTCCGACCGGTTTGATTTTGAAGCAGCGGCTAAAGTTAGAGATGCGTTGAACGCCATCGATCTGTTTGCCAAGCAGGAGGAGATCGCCGATTTCGCTGAGCAGAACCGGAACCTTGTGGTGCTGGAGCATTTGAATGAGCAGGAAGCCAAATGCTTCTTGTTGCGGCGGAATCAAATTCTCTATAGCCAGAAATTTGATCTGTCCGATGCCACACATACGGCTTTGTCCAAGGAACTTGCCGATAAGGCGCTTGCCTGCTTCGGCAAAGCGGGACTCCCTTTGGCCGGTAAGTCAAGTCGCGATGAAATCGACGAAGACCGAATTATCTACCGTTATTTGCATAGCAGCGATTGCAGGCATAGGTCGATTCCGCAGACATGGATAGAGACCAACGACTCGACTCAGATTGCGCATATTCTGGAAGAAATGGTTTTAATTTGAAGAATCTATGAAACTAACTTTTTATTGACAGCGTTTACATTAATTGTTTAAGTTAGAGATAGACAACGGGGCGGGACTGGTGGCTAACCGCGACAAGGTCGGGGGCGCCTGGGAGGCTTTTTGGCTGATCAATCAATAGCCAGACGCCCGAAAATCAAATGAAGGCGGCAGGGAGCGTTTAGCGACCCTGCTGTTTTTTTTTCCAAAATTCAAACGGATCAGCTGATAGAATTTACCCATTTTGGGAATAACATATCCACATGCTATAAAGCGAGGAGGGAATGGTTTGCCGATCCAGGAAAGCCTGTACCCATCAATCGATGAAAACATCGCGTTGATCAAACGATTATTTCCCGGGGATTCCACCATCAAGTTCCGCAAATTCCAGCATCCTTCAGTTAAGTCCTTTTCCGGCTGCCTCATTCATATTGAAGGCATGGTAAGCACCGAGACGTTAAGCAACTTCATCATTCGGCCGATCTTAAGCTTCCAGACATCCAAGGAATCCGATGATATTCCTTTCATGCAGCAGTTGATGGATGGCATTATCGAGGTCAGCGAACTCAGTTTATCGGATGATATGAATGTAATCCTGAATGAACTTCTGAGCGGCAATACGGTTCTTCTGCTTCAGGGGCATGATCAGGCCCTGATCGTTGGGACGCGGGGGTGGCAAACTCGGGCTGTGTCGGAACCGGGCACGGAAAAGTCGGTGATCGGACCAAGGGAAGGGTTCACCGAATCGCTGATCATCAATTTGTCTCTCATCCGGCGAAGAGTGAGAAGCCAGAATCTGAAATTTGAATTTCTGGAGATCGGGAAAACGACCAACACATCGGTTTGCCTTTGTTATGTCGAGGATGTCGTTTCCAAAAAGATTTTGCACCAGCTTATCAAACGGTTGGAACGTCTGGAGATCGACGCCTTACTGGATTCCGGGCAACTGCAAGAATTGATTCGCGATCACACCTTGACGCCGTTCGAAACGGTGGGCAATACGGAACGTCCCGACGCCCTGGCTGGCAAGATTTTGGAGGGACGCATTGCCGTGTTGGTGGACGGAAGCCCGTTTGTGCTGACGGTTCCTTTTCTATTCGTGGAGTATTTTCAAGTGAGCGAGGACTATTACAGCAATTACTTTTTTGGTTCGTTCAACCGGATGATTCGGTTTCTCGGCGAGTTTTTGGCCGTCAGCGTCCCGGCTATTTACGTCTCTTTGGTCACCTACAACCAAGAAATGATGCCCACGCCGCTATTGCTCAGCATTTCCGCGGCAAGGCAATCCGTGCCTTTGCCGACGGTGGCGGAATGTTTTGTCATGCTAGTCGTCTTCGAAATCCTGCGGGAGGCGGGGACCCGAATTCCGAATTCGATCGGCCAGGCGGTCAGCATCGTGGGCGCATTGGTCTTGGGACAAGCCGCGGTCGATGCGAGAGTCGTGAGTGCCCCCATGGTCATCGTCGTTGGGATTACCGGCATTACAACGCTGCTTAACGTTAAGATGAAAGCAGCCTCGATCTCTACGCGTTTCATGCTGCTGGTTTTGTCCTCCTTTATGGGGCTTTACGGTTACTTGTTCGGAATGATCGGATTGGTCATTCATTTGATGAGCCTGCGTAGCTTCGGGGTGTCTTACATGCTGACGGTGGGTTCTTTCAAGGAGTCCGACATCAGGGATACGGTGATCCGGCTTCCTTGGTGGGGAGAAAAGGTCGGGGCTCCCCTGGCGCAGGCCAAACAGCGGATCCGGAAAGTCATGAGGTAACGCTAGATGGATAAGAGAGCACGCGTAAGACGGTTGGCCGTCATGCTGTGCAGCCTCACGGTTTTCACGTTATCCGGCTGCTGGAATTACCGGGAAGTCGATAAATTGACGACCGTCGCCGGGATTGCCATCGATAAAGGAGTAGAAGACGGCCAAATCAAACTGACCGTCGAGGTAGTCGACGGCTCGGGGGGGCAGGACGCGATGAGCGTCGGTTCGTCCCGGATCAGTTTATCCGGAAAGACGATGTTTGAAATCGTTCGCAGAATGATTACGGAGTCCGGTAGCCGATTATATTGGGCTCATGCCAAGTCGATCATTTTAAGCGAGGAAATCGCACGGGACGGGGCAGCGAAAATTATCGACTGGTATGTCAGGGATACGGAAACACGGGCGGATATCCATATTCTGGTGTCCGGAGAGAAGACGGCCGAGGAAGTGCTCACCAGCGATGGCAAATCGGGCGAACCGCTATCTTACAAGATCGATGATATCCTGAAAAATGAAACAAGCGTATCGAACTCCCCCACGACAGAGATCTTTGATTTCGCGGATACGATCAATACCCCCGGCATCAGCAGTATCTTGCCGATGGTTTATTCTTCGGAGAATAAGGGGGCCAAGACGGCTTCCATCCGCGGATCGGCCGTTTTCGATATCGACAAGATGCTGGGAAGGATGAATGCCCACGATACCAAGTTCGTTTTGTTTCTTCGGGACGAAATCAAAGGGGGAATTCTGACGCTGGGCGGGTACAACCGGCCACCAGGAATTTCTTTGGAGATTTTTAAGAGCAAAACCAAAGTGGAACCGGTGCTGGTGGACGGTCAGGTCGAAATCCGGGTTAAAACCCATACGGTTACGGCGGTTGACGAGGTGCAAGAAAATGTCGACTACTATACGGCAAAGGGGCAAGCAGAAATCGAGAGAATGGCGGAGGACATATTGGTCAAAGAAATGGAGAACGTGATCGAAATTGCGCAAAAGCGGTATAAACAGGATATCTTCGGCTTTGGTGACCGGATTCATAAGAAGATGCCGAAGGTATGGAAGTCGCTTGAACCCGATTGGGACGAGAAATTTTCCAGGTTGAAGGTATCCGTACAAGCCAAGGTTGATATTAAAGGCACGGCATCGATTAGAAAACCGATCAAGACAGGGGGTGAAGAGTAGTGATCCTGCTTACGATCATCGCTTATGCCTTCATCGTGTTGTTGGATCAAGTCCAAACCTACAAAAACGGATATAAAAAGGATTTTGTCATCAGCAGCGTCATGGGTCTGCCGTCCTTCGCGGCAGCTCTGGTACTGGCCACAGGCGCTAAGCTGCCGAGTCCGACGCAGGCGATCGAACAATTGGTGGGTTTGCTATTCGGTCTATAACACGGGGGGGTGGGAATTCGCAATGAACAAGGAAATGGTTACCGGCGGCGAAGCCAGAACGATTTTGATCCTGTTCATCATGGGGAGTACGATGATCCTGGGAGCGGCTGGGCAGGCCAAAAGAGACTCTTGGATCGCTATTCTGATCGCGATCGGCCTGGCTATCCCGGTCGCTCTGATTTCCGCTAGACTGCTCACGCTATATCCCGGGCAAAATCTATTCGACATTTGCCAGAACGTGTTCGGCAAAGTCCTGGGGAACTTGTTCATCCTGCTGTACGTTTGGTATGCCGTTCATTTGGCTTCGTTGGTGCTCAGAAATTATGGGGAATTCATGACGTCCGAAGCGATGCCGGAAACACCGATGCTCGTACCGATGCTGTTCGTGTGCGCGCTCAGCGTGTTCGTCGTGCTGCACGGCATTGAAACGTTGGGACGAAGTGTGCGGCTGCTCTTTAACATTTGCACGGTGACGATTTTGCTCGTGTTGTTCCTCACCATCGGAAGAATGGAGTTCAATAACGTCCTTCCGATCTTGGATCATAACTGGGGGCCGGTTTGGGAAGGTGCCTTCTCCACCTTTTCGTTCCCGTTTGCCGAAGCCTTTTTGTTAACCGCCATTTTTGGCGGAGTGAGGGACCGCAAGTCGTTTGTTCGCATTTTCCTCTTCGGGTTATTGATCGGCGGAGCCTTGATCCTGTTCATTTCGTTACGTAACATCTTCGTCTTGGGGACCTATACGATGAGCAACGTGTATTTCCCCTCCTATGCGGCCATAGGACGGATTAACGTCGGGGATTTTATTCAGCGCATCGAAGGTACGGTAGCCATTATCTTCGTGATTTGCGTCTTCGTAAAGTTCAGCGTATGCTTGTTGGCCGCAAGCCAAGGCATCGCGAAGTTGTTTCGCCTGAGCAATTATCGTAGCGTGGTCCTTCAAACGGGTCTCCTGACCACGTATTTGGCCTATTCTTTGTTCGACAATATTATGGATATGGAGTTTTTCGCCACAAAAATATACCCTTTTTACGCATTTCCATTTCAGGTTGTGTTCCCCGTGCTTTTGCTGCTGATTGCTGAGATCAAAGTGCGGTCGGCCCGCCGGGTGAAGTCCGGATAACGACTTCGGTTTACAAGGGATGCCGCTTTGACATATCATGGGGCTATATCATACATACGGAAGGAATGTGGGGATGGAGAGAAGGACAGACGAATTTCCTAAGCCAGAAGCGATGATTTTTGACATGGATGGAACGCTATTCAAAACGGAAACGCTGTTGATTCCGGTTTTTCATAAGGTGTTTGAACAGCTGCGGGAGGAAGGACTTTATTCCGGGGAAACGCCGCCGGAAGAGCTGATCTTAGGCTGCTTGGGAATGCTGCTGCCGGATATATGGCGCCGAGTTCTCCCAAACCAAAGCGAAGCCGTGCATCGCCGTGCCGATGATCTGCTTTTGGAATTTGAACTGGAAGGGTTACAACAACTAAACACGGAGTTGTATCCACAAGTGCAGGAAACACTGCAGGAGTTGAAGCGGCGTGGTGTACGGCTGTTTGTTGCCAGCAACGGGCTGGAGCATTACGTCAAAGGCGTTGCCAAAGCGCATCGGATCTTGCCGCTGTTCGAAGGGATATTCAGTGCAGGCGAATACCAAACGGCAACGAAAGTTGCTTTGGTCAAGCTGCTTATGGATCGGCACGGTGTCTCCCGCGCCTGGATGGTCGGCGACCGCTCTTCGGACGTTGAAGCCGGCAAGCGGAACGGGCTAACGGTGATCGGCTGTGCCTATGCCGGATTCGGCGATGGCAGCGAACTGGCTGGTTCCGACGTCCTGATCGGCTCCTTTGACGAGCTGATATCCCTTTACGATCAGGCGGGGGAAGCATAAACTTGGGTTGTTGAGATACGTAAAAAAAGCCGCTTTCCCTCCTAATTGGAGGGGGAAGCGACTTTTTGCTTATGCAGCCACAGCGCGTATTCCAGCGGTTTCACGATCGCTGCGCGGTACGCTTGCGAATCACCCGATTGATTGAACACCTCGCGGGCGGGCTTGGGGTTCACCTCAAGCAAGTATATTTGGCCATGGCGGTTGATCGCCAAGTCAAGCGCAAGCTCGCACAAGGCGCCAAAGGTATCCTCCAAGTAGGCTGCGACCTCGAGACTGAGCTTCTCGGCCGATCGGCGAACCTCTTGACGCCGTTCCTCGCTTGGGATCCATTGCTTCAGCAGGGTATTCATGGCCACTGCATGGCCCCCGCCATGGAGATTGGAAGTCACGCTACGGGGAGGTCCTACGCGGCCGGCACAACCGGTCATCTCCCAATTGCCTTGGCCGTTCTTCTGCACGAGCATCCGGTAATCGTGGACGCGGCCGTTCGGCAGCTTGATCTGAATACCTTGCTGGGCGATGAAGCGACCGCTTCCCTTCCAACCCAGCAGGAAGGCGCTCAGACGGGATTTGTGAATTTTCTGGGGAGCGATGATGCTCCGGTTCTGACGCCGTCCCTGGATCAGGAACTGATCGCCGTCCAGTCGCTCAACCCGCAGAATACCACGGCCGCCAGTACCGTTAATCGGCTTGACATAAACGGCGGAATACTTCTTCAGCAGGCCCATCACGTCGCTGCTGCTTTGAAATAACACGGTCTCCGGCTGGTTGGATCGGAATCGGCTTTTGCGGGACAAGGTTTGATATATCGTCCATTTATTCCGTAACGGCCGGTTGAGAAAGGTTAGATGACTGTAACGGGCCCGGAACCGCAGCAGCTGTTCGAACCGTTTGCTGCGTTGAATCCGGCAACGATCGAAGATCAAATCCGGGAAGCTGCGCCATTTACGGAACCATTTCTTGGCTTTCGGGTTATACTCGAGAGCAAAAATCTGTTTTTTCTGATCGAAAACGTCCATCGGGGTGAACACGAAAATGTCCAGGCCGATTTTTTGTCCCTCCGTGATCATGCGCTGGTAGATATGCCGTTCCTCCAACTGCTTCTTATCATTGAGGTACAAGGTCAGGATGCCCAGGACGGGGTGTGACAACGATATCACCTTCCTTGCTGTAATGGGCGGACGGTTCTCTATGCTCTGGGGAAATGGGCCGCGACTCCAGGAGGAGCAGCGTTTTGCCGCTCGGGTCCCGAATCAGATCGGAAGCGTACAACCCAGCACGAAAGCACAAGCGCAGCTCCGGGACCTGGCTTAGCGAAACCCTGCAGCTTAGTTGCTTCAGTCGGGTCAACTGGGCCTGAAGCAGCTTCGCGCCGATCCCCCGGCCCCGGTACAACGGGTGCACGACAACCACGCATAGCTTGCGGCCGTAATCCGCAGTGCAAGAAATGCCGGCTAATCGCTCCCCGTCCTCCGCCCGGATCCGAGCGACGAACAGGGAGCAACCGGGTCGGTCAAGATCGCTGGGCGTCAGCCGGAGAAGCCGCCGGAGGACGGAGGGCGAGATGCGGCCAGAGCCGTATTTGCGAACGAAAGCCAGTATTTCGCCGTGCTGCAGCTCCCAAGGGACTCCGGCTTCCCGCGTCACGGCTCTAATCTCCACCACTACCGACCTCCTATAAGGTAGAATTTTTTCACGTTTACGCTTTGGATTTCGGCTGGCGGGACAAATATTGGCTATATTGGAAAATCCTCTCCAGCGATTTTTTGCGGATATGCGGCTCATCAAACTTCATCGGCTTGGCGTTCGCTTCAAAGAACCAAAGACGGCCGTCTGTGTCGACCCCTAAATCCATGGACATTTCTCCGAGCAGGTAGCTGGATTCCTTCTCGATCTGCTTGGCGATCAAGAGGGCACTGGATTTGATCCGACTTAGGAGGAGTGCCGTCATCTCGGGCCCGAAAGCCGGCAGAAGCATCTTTTCCGGATCCTCGATGCTGCCGCCTTGAGGGACATGAGTCGTAATCCGTTTCGGCCCGGCCAGACGAGCGCCAATCCCGGTCACCATCCAGATGCCTTTGCCGTTTTTTTGCACGAGCACGCGCATGTCGAAGTGGCGGCCCCGAAAGGACGTCAGTTCAATGCTTTCCTGCATGATGTACGGTGTATCGCCGGCCTCCTTCTTGATTCTTCTCCATAACAGGGGGAGCTTGGCGGTCTTATATACGACGTTTCGGCGTCGTTTTCCTTGAATCGTGAGACGGTATGGCTTGATATCGTTGGCATCCAGCCGCAACAGCATAATGCCCTTGCCGGCTTTGCCGCTTTCCGGCTTAAGGTATAGGCTACCGAATTTCTCCAGCATAGCGGCCAGGGTTTTGGGACCTATCATTTTCTTCGTATCCGGCACAAGCGTCTTGGTAGACCGACCTTTCTTCAGCCATTCAAATAAGCGCCGCTTATTGAAAAAGAAGGGATTAAAGAGATGGATGGACTCGTGCTGGATCACCTCGTCGATTTTACGGCGCACCTCCGGTTTCTTCTCATCCTCCCGCAGCGGAATGCGGTTGTAGATGACATCGGGCAAGGGGAACCATTGTTTCTTCCACGCTTTGTCCTCCGGATGGAAAAAATAGCCTTGAACACGTTTGGAGCCAAGCTTCAAGTCTTTGGCCGTTACGACATAAACGGGATATTCCAGCTCCTGCCCGGTTTTGACGAGATCCCTGAAGTTGCTGCGGTTTCCGCGGAACAGCTTGTCGTTATCATCCACCGTTAACACGGCGACGACCGGCTTCTTCTCGCTCAAGAGCGGATTGCTCATGAGCCATCCCTCCTCCGGAATTTGCTCAAGTAGAGACAATGATCCAAGATATGGTCCACCGACGCCTTCCCTTCCGCCCGGAGCGAAGGGTGCTTGAAGATCGAACGCCCCGGCTTGGCGTTGGCTTCGAACATCCATATCTTCTCCTCCCGGTCGATCCCGATATCAAAACCAATCTCGCCGATCAGATGCTGTTGATGGGATTCGATCGCTTCGGCTAGCGTGATCGCAACGGACTTGGCGTTCCGTAGCACTTCATCGGCGCGCGCCCCAAACGCTCTGCTGAGCGCTTGATCCGGTGTAAGCAGGGAGCCCCCGTTCTTCAAGTGAGTCGTGACGCTGCCTTTGCCGGCTTTTTTCGCCCCGATCCCAACGACGACCCATTGGTTTCTCCCATTCTTATGCATGTGGAACCGGAAATCGATTGGACAGCTGTCGATTTCGATCAGGCGAATACCCTGCTGGGCCACGTAACCGCGGAGCGCCCGGCCGTGTCTGGCTTGCAGCGTACGCATCAAGCTGGCGAAGGAAGAGAAGCGCAGCAAGGCGTTGCGTCCGTTTTTCCGATACCTGGCGTAGTAACCGCTTCTCGGGATATAGGAAAGGCGGTAGATCCCATTGCCAAGGCTGCCGCTGTTTGGCTTGTAATAAACGAGGGAGTGCCTATCCAGCATCTCCTTAATTTGCTCGGGCGTCGGGCTCATGATCGACTCGGGAACGTAGCGGACGACACTGGTGTCTTTCTCCAGCAAGCGGTAGATATCGGATTTATTGAAGAAGCTCCAGTTGAAAAAAGGGATCTTCCGGCGAACGAACCGTTCCCGCAGCTGATTGATCGAGCTTGTTGTTTCGGCACGGCGGCTGGGAAGACGATTGTATACAACGTCGGGCAGCGGCACCCGTTTCCGTGTGAATCGGCCGGCCTCGTTTAGAAAGTACCCGGTCACGGTATCGTCCTCCCAATGGATGTCCCGCGGGGTGAACGCAAAAATATAAGAGATCTTGCTTCCCTGCCTGAGCAGTTGTTTAATGAAACCGGTGCGTGAACCGAACGGATTGGTCTGCGAGGACACCGGGCCATCGGACAAGACGCCGATGAGCGGGCCGATCTGCACTTCCCCCTCTTGAAGGCTTCGGAGGTAGACGCCGCCGGGCTTGGGGATCTTGATGCCTCTGCGTACGCCGCTGGCCAGATAGAGATGTTTTCCCGCTTTATTAATTCGTTTGATGGTGGCGGGAACGCGTTCTCCGCCGAGTCTTAGATGCAGCGACTTTTTTCCGGACAGCTTCAGATTCTTCATTAGAGCCCCTGACACGTAAACCACCCGTTCGGGGGCTTGCGTGAAATGGACGTTGCAAAAAGTCAAACTCATGGATTTTATCCTCCTAAAAGTGATCAGGGTTTGCTCAGCAGTAAATAGCGGGCATAGCCAATCGGATTCTCCAGCGACCTTCTGGCGGTTTCCGGATCGCCGATCCGAAAGAACGAGGAGCGCCCCGGTTTGGAGTTGACCTCCAGCACCCAAACGCAGCCTTGGCGGTCTACGCCGAAGTCAAGGCCCAGTTCCGCCAGCCTGCCGAAACGGGTCTCCAGATAGGCCGGAATCAAGAGTGACAATTTGCGGATCGCTGCTTCAGCGGCTTTGCCGCCCTGGTCTCCGAGTTCTCGGATGAGAAAAGGCAGCGCCCGGTGGGCAGTACCCCCTCCATGCAGATTGGAGGTAAGCGAATCTTTACGACCGACGCGTGCCGCCATCCCCGTCAAGCTCCATTCGCCTTTGGCATTCTTCTGCATGAGGACACGCACGTCAAATGGCTCGCCTTCTGAGCTGTTCAGCTGCAAATACGGCTGAATCAGGAAGGGGCGTCTTCCGGTAAATCGGTCAACCCAATCGAGCCCGGCTTGTTTGGTGAGAAAACGGCGCCGAAACATCGTATTTCGTCCGCTCCGGCCCATCACCCTGACTTCATCGCGGGGGGGAAGCCATTTGACAAGCATCGTCCGTTTTCCATGCGTTCCGTTACGAGGTTTCAAGAACGCTTCACCGTCATGGGTTTGCAGCCATTTGTCCAGCTGGACCTGCCCTTGATAAAGCACCGTCTCTGGCAAATGCTCGGCGACCTCCGGACATTCGAGCAGGGCTTGGTAGACCACCCATTTGCCCGCGAGCCCTCGGGCCAGGTAGACGAAGGGATGCTCGGTGGCCAACCGCTCGAGCAGGCGATGCTTGCGCAGCTGTTGTTTGCGGTCATGGGTTAGGCAGCGGTCGTAAATAATGTCCGGCCTGGGGGACCATTTGCGAATCCAGGTCCCATGTTCAAAGGTGTAGGACGGAATGCCAACGGCATTCCCTGATGCGATCCAGCCTAAGCAGAAGACCATTACAGAGAGGCCCTGCTTTTCACCGATATGGCATAATCTGCGACAGAACGCGGCTTCCGCGAATGGATATGGCCCGTCGCTTTCGGCGACTAGGATCCCAATGGTCCCTTGTGGTGTCTTGTTCATGCGGAATCCCTCCTTCCAAGAGGCCCTAAGGGTTACGTTTAAAAGCCGGACAAATAACGGGTGTATTCAATCACTTGCTTAACCGAAGGTCGAATTTTGCCTTCGCCCATTGGGGTGTTGTCATTTTTGGATGGCTTGGAGTTGACCTCCAGCAGCCACACCCGGCCGCTTGTTTCTACGGCCAAATCGATACCGAACTCCCCGAAGTGGGCCGGAATTTGCGCATCGACACTCTGGGCGATATCCAGGGCCGCTTTCTTCAGCTTCGCGGCGACTTTACCTTTAACCCCTTGCGGCAGCGAACTGCGGGCGATCGCGTCTTTCACCGTGCTGAGGGTACCGCCGCGGGCCAGGTTGGAGACGAAATGCTGACTTCCGGCAATCCGTGCCACAATGGAGGTCGTGTTCCATTTGCCGGAGATGTTCTTCTGAACCAGCGCACGAAAATCCACCGGCCGATGATCCACCTCGATCAAATGAAGCCCCTGCTGGATCTGGTAGCGGGTCGCCTTCATTTTGCCGGAGAGCGATGTAAATACTTTGTTGAGATTCGGGTAAACCTGCCGCCGCGTGCCGCCAACCTGGGCGGTTAACGTCTGAAAGGCTCCGCCTTCGAGCCGCGAAATGCGGATGATCCCCTTGCCTAGGCTTCCTTTAATCGGTTTCAGGAAGACGACCGGATATTTGGCGCACATCGCTTTCAGCATGGCGTAATTACGGAACAGATGGGATTCCGGTAAGTAGCGCTGTACGGAAGTGTCTCGACCCAGGGCGTCGAACACTTCGGTTTTGTCGAGATATTTTTCGTTGAAAAAATGGCTCCCGTAGCGGGATTTTACTTCTTTCATAAAATGCTGTACGCTAGGTTTATTCTCCAATTTCCGCGAATTCAGCCGGTTATAGAAGACGTCTGCGGCAGGCAGATGGGTTTGCTTCCACCCGTTGCCATAGACCCAGCCCGAGACCTGGCCTGTGCTTGTGCCGATGTGTTTAGGCGTGAAGAAGTAAACGAAAACCCCTTGGCGCGAGCAGGCGTTAACGAGCTCCTTACAGAACAAGGTCATCTGGCCAAACGGCCTTTCCGGATTGCCGGGGAAGTCCTGGCTGAGCAGTATGCCTAGCAGCGGACCCAATTGAAGGGTGGAGGAATGCGGCCGGTAGATGAGACGCAGCGACGATCGCGGCGGGATCCCCATTTTGCTTGCTAGACTGGAACTCATGCGAACTCCGTCGGATCTGGATAAAGGAATAACTTTGACGCGGTGCCGGAATGATCCGAAGGTGAGCAGAAGCGGAAGATGCGTCGGGATTTTCCATTGTTTGATCAGCATGTCTCCAAGCACGAGAATGTCGTCTTCAAGAATGCCCGGACTCATGATTTGTACCGTAATTTTTTTGGAGGGCATGAATGCGGATCTCCTTCCAAGCTAAGCTAGAGTCTTGGATGCAAGTAAAGATCATCTGCGTTAAATGCGTGTAATGCATCATATGAGGACATAGAATCCTTGGTGATTAACCTATGCCCGTTTTCGGCGGCCCTAAGGCGAAGGGATAAACCGTCCTTTTCCTTGCCGGGCGCGGTCCGAGGGCGGATTTCGCGGGAGATAGTTAGGGCGGCAGCCTAAGAGAAAGAAGGTGGAGGAAGGATGCCCGATTGGCTTTACGTGTTGGTAAGCGTTACAGTGGCAGCTTTTGTTGGCGGTGTCACCAATCACTTTGCGATTAAAATGCTGTTCCATCCGCGCAACCCCATACATATTGGTAAGTTTCACGTCCCCTTTACGCCGGGACTCATTCCGAAACGCCGCGATGATATCGCCGAGTCGCTTGGCCAGGTCGTGGCGGAGTATCTCGTGACAGCCGAAGGGCTGCAGGAAACGGTGCAGCGCCCAGAGTTCCGGAGCAAGGCGGATAACGCCTTGCGCGGCATCGTTGAACGCCTAGGCTCCAGCGAGTCGACGCTGCGGCAAGCCGCGATGCGCGTATGGAGCGAGGCGGAATATGAAGCGCTGAAAACTCGCTTGGCGACCGGGGTTAGAGAAACGGCCATGCGGGGTTTGACTCGACTGTGGGAACATTCGGAACTGGGGGAGCTGCCGCTAAAGCGGCTTGTTCCCGGATGGTCCGAAGAGAACCGTAAGGCCTGGAGCGCCGCTCTGGCCGGAGCATTATTGGGCGTTGTTGAGGAGGAATTGTTGTCTGCCAGCGGACAGCGAATGCTGTCGAGAATGGCGGCGGGGATGATGGACAAGGCAGGCGGATTCCTCGGTACGATGGCCGCGATCTTTATGGATGAGGATAAATTGGTTCAAAAAATGACCCCGGCGCTCGTTCAAGCGCTGCGCGGCGAAGAGGCCGTGAGCAAAACGGCCCGGGCGATCGAATCCCGTCTGGAGCTGTACGGCGAGAAGCCGGTGGCGGAACTGTTAGCCGCTTTGACCGGCGAGGAGGCGCTTCATTGGTTAGGCGGCAAGCTGGAGCAGCTGCCGCTGGAACGGTGGCTGGAGCAGGCGGAGAATCTGCCGCTCCGCTCGTTGATCGAACCGTGGAAAACGCAGGTCATCGCGATGGTTCCGGTGCTGACGGAGCGGCTGCTGCGCCTCATCGCCAAGGGAATTCCCGCGGCGATGCAGGCGGTTGATTTGCCGGGCCTCGTCGAGGAGCAGGTGCAGAAATTTCCGGTGGAACGCCTGGAGGAGGTTATCCTCAGCGTCTCGGGCAAGGAATTTCGCGCCATTACCTGGCTCGGCGTATTGCTTGGCGGAATTATCGGTTTATTCCAGTCGCTGCTGATGCTGTGGATGGGATAGGTGGATAGGGCGGAAAACTGCCTGTTGAACTGCCCGGGCTGCAAGATCGGGCTTGCCATGGCGCGTGCGTAGTAGTAGTGACAATGTAACAACAACGAATCTTTTGTCTAACGCTTATGAGGAACGCGATTTGAGCCGAAAAGAGGAAAAGAAAATTCTAACGCTTGCTGTAAGGCTTATTTCCCGATTTTTGCATAAAACGGGGGTCGTTCCAACCCAATAAGGTGTCTGATCCGCGTTACATGTGGAAACCCTTGATTATTGGGCAAATAAGCATCCTGATCAGCGTTAGCGCAAGTAGTAGTAGTAGTAGTAGTTGTTGTTGTTGCGACATTAGCCCAGGGTGTTACATCGTTCGCCCAATATAGTACGGAGCAGGCCCGCCCTAAGGCTGCTTATACCCTAAAATAAAATTTGGAGGTTTATCAATGAACATTTACGACAAAGCGCATGAACTGGCGGCTGCCTTGAAGGACAGCCCAGAGGTTAACGAAATTACAGCCGCGATGAAGCTGGTGGATGCTGATCCCGAGAGCAAACGGATGCTGGATGAATTCCGGGTTCGCCAAAATGAAGTGCAGCAACGAATGATGACTGGAGAAATGCCGTCGCAGGAAGAAATGGAACGGATGGAGAAACAGTTCGAGGTGCTGAGTTTGAACCTTAATATCCGTCGTTTGTTTGACGCCGAACGTCGCCTAAGTGTGATCATTCAGGACGTCAACAAAATTATTACGGATAGTCTAGCTCACTTGTACGGCTCGGGGATCTAAATCCCCGTTTCCGTTCGTATCCTCCATTTGCAAGTTTCTATCATATTCCTTCAGCTCCGTTCATAGAGATAGAAGAGACAAGGTACAACGAACCGAATCTCATATCTCGTAATCTATGAAATAAAGGAGCTGCGGAAGATGAAAACCGTAAAAAAACCAAGCAAATGGAAGCATGTCGTTTATCTGATTCTGGCATTGGCGATGCTCATATATGCGCTGCCTATGATTTCTTTTGAACCTGGAGCTGGTTGGGTGTCGCTGTTTGGCGCGGTGTGGGCAGGGTTTGCGTTCCTCGTGATCGGGGCGCACCTGCATTTCCTCTTAGGCGTAGGGGAGGAGAAGCAACGCGAGCTGGATCGAATCCGGCGGGCGAAATACCGTGAATGGGAGCTCCAATGGCAGGAGGACGGCAAACGCGGCGAAAATGCATAAGTGGCAGGCAACGGAACTGACGGCTGGCCAGAAAATGGACAGGGACTGTCTTGGAAGATCACCATTCTTCCAGGACAGTCCCTTTTTACGTTTGTACTTGCCGGGGGCACTAATTCTCGCCGTCGCCGGTCAGCATTTGATCGTTGCCTGCTCCCGGCGGAACCATCGGATACACGTTTTGCTCTTCCCGAACATTAAATTCCATCAGAACGGGGCCGGGGAGGGCCAGCGCCTGTTGGATGATCGCATCGGCTTCTTCCGGCGTCTGCGCCCGGAGCCCGGGAACCCCGTATGCGCCGGCAAAAGCGACAAAATCGGGGGATGTGATGTGCACGGAGGAATATCGTCGTTCATAGAACAACTGCTGCCATTGCCGGACCATCCCCAAATAGCCATTGTTTAGGATGGCGATTTTGACCGGCAAGCCGTAATCGACGGCCGTCATCATCTCCTGCAGATTCATTTGGAAGCTGCCGTCCCCAGTGATGCAGACGACCGGCGGGGCGGCGGGCCCGCCCAGGGCAATGGCCGCGCCAATCGCAGCCGGGAAGCCGAAGCCCATCGTACCTAAACCTCCCGAAGTGAGGAAGGATCGGGGGCGGGAGAACCGGTAGTGATGGGCGGTCCAGATTTGATGCTGCCCGACATCGGTTGCCACCACCGCGTTACCTTGGGTATGCTTATCGATCAGCCGAATGACCTCCTGTGGATTCAACGATCCTGCAGCCTCATCGCTATAATGCGGCACCTTCCTCTGCCATCCGGCCGTTTCCTCCGGCCAATCGGTCTTCTCGGGCCCTTTCACGTAAGCGTTCAACCTCCGCAGCAACTTTCCGATATCCCCGCAGAGCTTAAGCTCCACGGGAATGTTCTTGTCCAGCTCGGCATCATCGATGTCCACATGAATCTTCCAGGCGTTAGGGGCGAACGATTTCGCATTGCCGGATAACCGATCGTTTAACCGCGTGCCGAGGCAAATCAGCAAATCCGCATGATGGACCGCTCGGTTCGCGGCATAGGTGCCGTGCATTCCCAGCATCCCGAGATAGAGCGGATGGCGGGACGGGAAGGCGCCGATGCCCATCAGCGTAGTGGCAACCGGGATTTGCGCAGTTTCCGCTAGCTGGCGCAGCTGCTCGGCGGCGCCGGATGCCGCTGCGCCGCCGCCTACCACGAGGACCGGGCGGCGGGAGGACTCGATCTTGCCGGCAATGAGCCGCACGGCCTCTTCGCTGATCTCGGATTGGGGTTCGTATCCGCGAATATGAACTTCGATGGCGGGCCTTTGGTCTGTACGGGCGGTCATGATGTTTTTGGGCAGATCGATAAGCACAGGCCCAGGTCTCCCGGTGACCGCGAGATGGAAAGCCTCTTTGACGATTCGAGGCAAATCGCGGATGTCCATCACGGAATAATTATGTTTGGTCACGTCCATCGTCATTCCGTAAATATTGACCTCCTGGAAGCTGTCCCGACCGATCAGGTCGGTGGAAACCTGACCCGTCAGCACAACCATCGGGACCGAGTCCATATAGGCGTTAGCGATACCCGTGACCGCATTTGTCGCCCCTGGCCCGGAGGTGACGAGCGCGACCCCGGCCTGTCCCGTGACTCGGGCATATCCGTCCGCCGCATGCACGGCGGCTTGCTCATGCCGGGTTAGAATATGATGGATTTCTAGGCAATCGTACAGCGCATCGTAGATCGGAATGACCGCACCGCCGGGATATCCGAAGATCGTGTCGACCTGTTCCGCACGCAAGCACTCGATCAGCAGCTCCGCTCCGTTTTTGGCGGTGGGTAACTTGGTTTCATGGATGTTGTTCATTTAAACTTACCTCCCGGTGGAATTTTGACCATTTTATCGCGAGGGGTTTGCATTTGGAGTGATTCCAGTCATAAAACGGCGCGGATCAAGGGGTTACGATTACTAGGAATTCAATGATGAGACGGTTGGACTCGCAGGAGAGTCACGCCGCTCAAAGGAGGGCAAACCTTATCATGAGCAGAAACATTGCGGTGGTCGGCGGGGGGATTTCCGGGTTGAGCGCGGCTTATTACGCCCGGAAGTGGCTTCGCGAACGGGGGATCGACGCCGGAATAACGATTATAGAGCAAACGGACCGGCTAGGCGGGAACATTCGCACCTTGCGTCGGGACGGTTTTACGATAGAGCAAGGCCCCGATTCATTCATCGCGCGGAAAACCGTTGTTTTGGAGTTGACGAAGGAATTGGGTTTAGAGCATTTGCTGGTGGGAACGAATCCGCTAGCCAAAAAGAACTACATTGTGCATCATGGCCGCTTTCACCCGATGCCGCCAGGGCTGATGCTCGGTATTCCTACGCAAATGTGGCCATTGGTGAAGACCGGCCTGCTGTCGCCGGCCGGCAAGCTGCGCGCCGCGTTAGACCTCGTGCTACCAGCCAGACGCGGCGGCGGGGATGAATCGCTTGGCGGCTTCATTCATCGACGGTTGGGGCGTGAAGTGCTGGAGAACCTGACCGAGCCGCTGCTAGCTGGCATCTATGCCGGGGATACGGCGGAGCTTAGCCTGGAAGCAACGTTCCCCCAGTTTATGGAGATGGAGCGTAAACATCGTAGTTTGATTCTCGGTCTCTTGGCGAGCAAAAAACAACCTTCCCCCAAGCCGCGAGAGGAAATGCCTAAGGGGGGGCATAACAGCATGTTTTTGACGCTGGAGGGCGGATTGAACGTGCTTACTTACGGTTTAGCCGCTGCGCTTCAAGGCGAGCAGGTCATAACGGGACAAGCGGTAGACGGGATGAGTAAGAAAGCGGGACGCTACGAATTGGAGCTATCTGGGGGCGAACGTTTGGAGGCGGACGCCGTCATCCTGGCAACCCCGGCCTATGCCTCGGCCCGGCTACTTCAGGATCAGGTTCGAACAGCGGCCTATTTGGAAAAGATCCGTTACGTCTCGGTCGCGAATCTGGCTTTTGCCTACCGGCGACAAGAGATCCAGCATGATTTGGACGGTTCCGGCGTGTTGATTCCGCGCGGGGAAGGGCGGATGGTTACGGCAATTACGTGGACGTCCTCCAAGTGGCTGCACACGGCACCGGAAGGACGCGTGCTGCTCCGTGCGTATATCGGCCGCTTGGGAGACCAGGCCTGGACGAAGCTGCCGGAGACGGAGATCCGTCGACGCGTGGCTGCTGAACTTAAGGATCTGATGGGGATCGAAGCCGAACCGCTCTTTTGCGAAATGTCGGCTTTGCCGGAGTCGATGCCGCAGTACCCGGTTGGTCATGTGGAGCATCTGAAGGAGCTTCGTGCCGAATTGGAGCAGGTGATGCCCGGCGTTATGGTGTGCGGAGCGGGGTATGGCGGAGTGGGGATCCCCGATTGCATTCGTCAAGGGAAGGAAGCGGCGGAAGCGGCGTTAACTTGGTTGGGAGATGAATCGAAATGCAACTGATTCAGCATAAAGATTATAACGTGAATCCCTTTATCGTCATTTGGGAATTGACGAGAGCCTGTGCGCTGAAATGTCTGCACTGCCGGGCGGAAGCTCAATATCACCCCGATCCCAGACAGCTGACCTTCGAAGAAGGCAAGAAGCTTATCGACGAAATCGCGGAAATGGACGATCCGCTTTTTGTATTTACGGGGGGAGACCCGCTCATGCGACCGGATTTGTTTGACCTGGCGCGGTATGCGATCCATGAGAAGGGATTGCCCGTTTCCATGACCCCAAGTGCCACGCCGAGGGTTACCTTCTCCGCCGTAAGCAAAGCCAAGGAGGTTGGTCTTTCTCGCTGGGCGTTTAGCCTAGACGGCTCGACGGCGGAGATCCATGACCATTTCCGCGGCACACCGGGTTCATTCGAGATGACGACCAGAGGGATCGGTTATTTACAACAGCTGGAGATTCCGATTCAGATCAACACGACGGTGTCCCGTTATAACCTGAACGATCTGCCGCGAATCGCGGAAACGGTCAAAGGGATGGGGGCGGTGCTCTGGAGCGTGTTCTTCCTTGTACCAACGGGGCGGGGAATGACGAAAGACATGATTACACCGGAAGAGCATGAGCAGGTGATGATTTGGCTGGCGGACCTGCAACGGGAGATGCCTTACGGCATTAAAGCGACGGAAGCGCCCCATTACCGCCGGGTATTCATGCAGCAGCAGAGGCGAATCGCCGCTTCCGTAGAGGGGGTCTCGGCAACGCCCAAACGAAAGGATGTACTCGGCCGATCGCCTAAAGGCGTAAACGACGGAGACGGATTCGTATTTATCAGCCATATTGGCGAGGTGTATCCGAGTGGTTTTCTGCCGGTGAATTGCGGAAGTGTCCGAGACACTTCGTTGGTGGAAATCTATCGAAATTCGCCGATTTTGCAGCAGTTAAGAAATAAATCCTTGCTTAAGGGCAAGTGCGGAGCCTGCGAATTCAAGGAGCTATGCGGCGGCTCCAGGGCAAGGGCCTATGCGGTTACCGGCGATTATTTGGAAAGCGATCCGTACTGCTCCTATATTCCTCGGGGCTACAACAGTCACGATCAACCGTGAGCAAATTCACGCAATGCAAAAAGGAGGCCGATCGGCCTCCTTTTCATTCTTGTAAATCCAACGGATGGGCATTAGGATGGAAGAGGTTCAAATGTCACTTTCCAATGATCCTCAGCCAATTGCTCGGAAGCATGGCTGTAGCCCTTACCTTCAAGCACCTTTAGAAGCGGGACGGGATTCATGGTGGCGTGCAGAACGAAAGTCTCGCCCTTTTCCAGCTTCCCGACCGTGTCCATGATCACACTGAACGGTTCCTCGCCTCGGCGAAGAAACGGGCGAACGTCGAGTTCAACAATGCGGTCTGCCATTTACACATTCACCTCCACGTCGGTCCGTTCGGTTGCAAACGCTTGGCACAGCCGTGCCGCACCGCTAAGTCCCTTCATGCCGCCGTAAAGAGTATAGAAGAACGAGTCCGGCGCATCCAGCGAGAAGGACAAATACTGCTTCGGATCGATCCCTAACATTTTTTCAAACAAGGTGGCGGTGTCATAGGCGTAGAAACAGAAATACGTGTATTGAAATTCCGGCATTTTCTCGGCGATCGTGAGGATCTCACCCGCGTACCGCTCGAGATTGCTCTCCGCTTCCTGAATCATGCGCAAGGCATCCTCCAGTTCCACGGCGATTTGGATCGTCTTGTCATCGATAACCGTAATCGTAGCCATAGGGCATTCCCCCTGCTTTAATTTTTGCCGATTTTCACCTGGAACATCTCGGGCCCTTGCTCAATGTACTCCCAAGTAAAACCGCCGGGATGCATCGCTTCGAACTGAAAACGGAGCGGCACCGGGTCATGGTCGTTGATCAGCAGCATGGCTTCCCCCGGCTCCAAGGAATTGTAAGCGGCAAAAATCGTCTTATGCTTGAGCTGCGGCGGATATTCGGTAGCGTTGACAGTAGCTTTGAATTGACTCATGTGAAGTCCTCCTAAAGTTAAAAATTTAACGATTCGACCTCATTATATCAACGGGAAGCAGAATGATTGTGATATCAGTCACAAGTCAATTGCCGGTGAAAATTTCTGTTTGGATTTGTCCGGAAGACGCCATGGTTCCAGTGATTCCTGTCACTGGGATGCTTAGGCCTACTGATTATAATGTCCGTAATTTAGGCTTTACACGAAGATGAAGGAGGAACCAATGACGTGCGAATCCGAGATTATATTCCCAATCAGCACGGAGCCTGGGCGATGCTGGTCGTTCCGTTTCTGTTCGGGATGCTCGCCTCTACCCCCGGGGCGATTCACGGACTGTTGTTTGTTTGCTGGCTTCTGATCTATTTGCTGATGTTTCCCCTGTTGCAGTGGATTCGGACGGGAAAAGCGGCCCGCTTCCGCAAACCGGTGCTGTTCTATGGTGCGCTGTTAGTCCCTGCGGCGGCCGCTTTGGTTCTGTTCCGTCCCATCGTTCTGCTAATGGCGTTCCTCTTCGTTCCGCTGTTTGCAATCAATGCCCTCTATGCCAAGCGAAAGCGAGAACGCGCTTTGCTAAACGATATTGCCGCTATCGTGCAATTCAGCCTGATGGTATTTATCTCCTACAAACTTGGAGGAGGGACCGATCTCCGGCTGGCTATGGAATTGTTCCTGATCAGCACGGCGTACTTCATCGGAACCGCCTTTTATGTAAAAACGATTATCCGCGAACGGAATAACAAGCGATTCTATTCCTATTCCGTAGCCTATCATCTGGTCCTGGCGCTTCTGGCGCTCTGGCTTCTGTCTCCGGCATTGGGGCTGGCTGCAGTGGTATTGCTGGCACGGGCGGTCTGGTTCCCGCGGACAGGAATCACCGCGAAACCGTCCGGTATGCTGGAAATTGTCTATTCTGTTATCGTTCTTGCCGCCGTCTGGATGACCTACGCTTGAAGGTGTATAATGAATACAGAATAGTACAGATTCGGGCAGGGGGGTATAACAGTTGGAGGGACCGGAGGAAAGCGTCACAAAACACGAACAGCTGCTCCAGCATATCGAAGGACTGAAGATCGGGACGAAAATATCCGTACGCAAGCTGGCCAAAACGCTGAGCGTCAGCGAAGGCACCGCTTACCGGGCGGTAAAGGAAGCGGAGAACCTGGGGATCGTCATTACGAAGGAGCGGATCGGCACCGTTCGCGTAGAGAAGAAGCCGCGGAACATCTCCGACCAGTTAACCTTTGGCGACGTGGTGGACATCGTGGAGGGCCATGTACTCGGCGGTGGGGAAGGCTTGGACAAAACGCTGAACAAATACGTCATCGGTGCGATGAAAATCGATGCCATGGCCAGATACATCGACGCCGGCAGCCTGTTGATTATCGGGAACCGCGACAATGCCCATTCGCTGGCCCTGGAGCAAGGCGCCGGCGTGCTGATCACCGGGGGCTTCGGGACGAGCCGCGAGGTCAAGGCATTGGCGGACAAGCTGTCTTTGCCGATCATTTCATCGCGTCATGATACGTTTACCGTCGCTTCCATGATTAACCGCGCGTTGTTTGACCGCTTGATCAAGAAGAAAATCATGCTCGTGGAAGACATCGTCAGCCGCAAGCCGCGGGTGAATATGTTGAAGGCGACGAGCAACATTTCCGATTTCGACCAGTTGTCATTGGAGACGGGAAATCAGCATTTTCCGGTCGTGGATGAATGGAATCGGGTCATCGGGATCGTCAGCCGAAAGAATGTCGAGGAGCTTAGCGGCGACCAGTCCATCGAGAAATGTATGACTCGCCATCCGATTACCGTCGGCCTGCAGACATCGCTGGCTTCCGCCGCGCAAATCATGGTATGGGAAGGAATCGATTTCTTGCCCGTTGTCGACCGCAATCGGAAGCTGGTCTCGTCGGTGACGCGTCGTGAGGTGCTGCAGGCCATGCGGGACGTGCGCAATCAGCCGCAGCTAGGCGAAACGTTTGAGCATTTGATGTGGAATGGGTTTGCCGAGGAGCGGGACGAAGAGGGGAAGTTATTTTTCCGCGGAATGATTACGCCGCAGATGTCCACCGATTTGGGGACGATTTCGCACGGGGTTCTGACTTCGCTAATGACCCAGGCGGGGCTTCGCGCGGCCAAGGACACCAGCGGCGGCGACTTTGTCGTCGACAATATCACCACCTATTTCGTGCGTCCGGTGCAAATTGAAAACCCGATAGTCATCACTCCTGTGCTGCTGGAGATGAGCCGCCGGGCTTGTAAGCTGGAGATCATGTTGACGTATCAGGACTCCCTCATCTCCAAGGCGGTCATGACGTTGCAGTCGATCGACCACGCGTGAGGTTGGGATAGGTAAGCGACAGGGGACGGGGATAGCTAACGGCGGAGCGGCCGAGGTTATCCCTGTTTCTGCCTTGCATACAAGCCGTGGTTGCGGATGCCGGCAAAAATGTTGAATGCCCCCAGCACCATAAACACGGCGCCGATGACAACCCGCAGCGTCGAACCGCTAAACATGAACATTTGAATGAGGGCCAGAATGATCAGCATCACGCCCATAAAGATGTTCATTTTGGCGGCCGCCATCCCCCGCGTTTGCGGATCGAGCGAACGCCGCGACTTGAAGCTGAAGAAGACCGAGCCCACGCAGCAGATGATCAGGATAGCGTAAAGAACGTATTGGATGGTTTGGATCATTGATTCAACTAGCTCCTTTATAAACATAATGTTAGGGGGATAGCCTCCCCGCAGGATTGTGTTCGAAAAATCATATATATTCGCGCTCAAAAGCCAAAATATCGATATTCTATATGAAATTTCATATAGAATTGGTCTTTTTAACAATTTTGGCCCATTTCTATATGAAAAATCATATAAAATGGTGAATCCGCTTCGTGATCAAAATCCTTTTTTAATTACCGGTTCAATCAAATTTAAAAAAAGGATTTTCAGCACCGAGAAGGTTGGATGAAGCTAGGGATTGAGCAGCGGAGCGTAGGAGAAGCCTACGTGAGCAGCGGAAAGCCCGGGTGAATTCAAGATTCGACGCCGAACCCGCTCCATGCATCCGCTTCGTGATCAAAATTCTTTTTTTTAATTACCTCTATTTTAGCATGATTTGCTAGAGACGAATATAGGGCCTCATATCCACCCAAACCTGCAACACCCCATCGCTCACCAACATCGTTTTGATCTGAATACTATACTCCTTATCGCGCACGACATAGATTTTGCGGTTCAACAGCGTTCGAGCCATTTTGGCATCGGAGTCGATATCGAAAATATTGCGGCCCCGCAGCACCTCCAACTCGTTATGAAGCTGCTCGGCCACCTCTTTAACCGCGAGCGAATCGAGCGGGGGATCTCGTTCCTCCACGCGAACCTTAATCTCTTTGATGACGGTCGAGCGGTTGTTGTATTTTTTTAATGTCCGGATATCCTCTTCTGCCTGATGCAGTTGGATCGTGAGATCCTTGTTCTGGATCCAAAGCAAATTGTAGCTTGTCTGATAGATCACGTTGTAGACGATGCTGCCCATGACCATGCCGAGGATAAACACAGCGGTAAACTGCATAAACCTGCGAAAGCCCGTAAGCTTCGGCTGTTTCGCCTCTTCGGTCATCCCCGGCCTCCCCCGCACATCCAACGCACCAGCTCCGAACCCATATGCGCACCGAGAAAGGCAAACAGCAGGTACAAGATTTGTTTGATGGCCGGAGACAGGTTCCCGTCAAAAAAATTGCTCTCGATGACCCGCATCGGGTCGATCGTGCCGCCTACGGCAGCGGCGAGCGCCCATATTTTAATGCGGTCGGCGATGTCCAGCATCGTGTGCGTTGGCGGCTGGAGTGAAACGACGGCACCGATGCCGCCCACCATGGCGCCCCCCACCACGATCCCGAAGGCGATAAAGAAATCCATCACCGCTTTGGTCAAAAACGTACTCATGCGCGTTTGCCCCTTTCCGAGGTTTGTCCGGTCTTTCTACCAGTCTATGGGCGAGGCCTAGCCATGTATGATAAAATATTCAATAAAGGTAGTGTTAAAGTCGACTTTTGATCGCGAAGCAGTTCAGGGAGCGAATGCGACATCGAATCTTGAATTCAACCTTCTCGGCGCTGAAAAGCCGACGGTTGAACCTGATTAAGCTTTGTGAAATTAATCCGAAAGGAAGGGATCGCATGGACAGCTTTGTTCATTTGCACGTACATAGTGAATACAGCTTGCTGGACGGGGCCGCCCGGCTCGAGGACCTCGTTGCCAAGGCTGCGGCCTCCGGCATGAAGGCGCTGGCGCTGACGGATCACGGGGTCATGTACGGCGCGGTTCCTTTTTATAAATTGTGTAAAAAGCACGGCATCAAGCCGATCATCGGCTGCGAGGTGTATTTTACGGCAGGCTCGCGCAAGGAACGGGGAAGCCGGCAGGACCAGCCGATTCATCACTTGATTTTGCTGGCCAAAAATGAGACGGGGTACCGCAACTTGATGAGGCTCAGCTCCATTGGTCACCTTGAGGGCTTCCATTACAAGCCGCGAATCGACTGGGACGCGCTCGAACGGCATCGTGAAGGCCTGGTCTGTCTTAGTGCCTGTTTAGGCGGAGAGGTCCCTTTCCATCTGCTGAGAGGCCATTATGAGGAAGCGAAAAAAGCCGCACTACGGTATCAGGCGGCGTTTGGCGAGGATTTTTACCTGGAGCTTCAGGACCATGGCATCCCCGAGCAGAAGAAAGTGAATCCGCAACTCGTCCAATTGGCCGGGGAAATCGGGGCGCAGCTTGTGGTCACCAATGACGCACATTACTTGAGCCAACAGGACGCAGAGGTGCAGGACGTGCTCATTTGCGTGGGTACGGGTAAAACGGTGGATGACGAAGACCGGCTTAAAATGCATACCAATCAGCTTTATCTGAAAACTGCCGCGGAAATGGCCTTGCTGTTTCCTCATTTGCCGGAGGCGTATGCCAATACGGCGAAAATTGCCGATTCCTGCGAGTTGGAGCTGGAGTTTGACCGGCATATTTTACCGGCATACCGTCCGATTCCGGAGGGACAAACCGCGGGAAGTTACCTGGCGGAGTTGTGTGAGCAAGGATTGGTTGAACGTTATGGTCAACTGGACATTTGGCAAGATCCGGCAGAGCGGGAGAAGCTGGAACAGCGGCTGCGTTACGAGCTGGAGACGATTGCCAATATGGGCTTCTCCGATTATTTCTTGATCGTATGGGATTTTATCGCGTTTGCTCACCGTAATGGGATCGCGACCGGACCGGGCCGGGGATCCTCCGCGGGCAGCTTGGTCGCTTACGTGCTGCGAATCACCGATGTGGATCCGATCAAATACAAACTGTTTTTCGAACGGTTCTTGAACCCGGAGCGGGTGACGATGCCGGATATCGATATCGACTTCAGCGATGAGCGGCGGGATGAGGTCATTGCATATGTGGTCGAAAAATACGGGGCAGAGCATGTCGCCCAGATTATTACCTTCGGGACGATGGCGGCTCGCGCAGCGGTCCGCGACGTGGGGCGGGCGCTGAATGTGCCTTTTGGTGAAGTGGATAAAGTGGCGAAGCTGATTCCGGGACACCTAGGGATGACCATTGAACGTGCACTGAAGGAAAGCCCGGACCTGAAAGCAATGTATGACGGGTCCGAGCGGGTCAAGGAGCTGCTGGATATGGCGAAAAAAGTGGAAGGCATGCCGCGGCACGCCTCGACTCACGCCGCCGGTGTTGTGATTTCGCGAGACCCGTTGACCGATGCCGTCCCGCTGCAGGCGGGCAGCGAGCGTACCGCACTAACGCAATACTCCATGGAGAACCTGGAAGCGATCGGCCTGCTTAAAATGGATTTTCTGGGGCTGCGCACCTTGTCCATTATCGAGCGTTGCATGAACTGGGTCCAGGAGCAGGCGGGCAGCGCACCCGATTTCCGGCTTGTTCCGGACGACGATCCGGCAACGTACGAGATGCTGGGCCGCGGAGAGACGACCGGCGTGTTCCAGCTGGAGTCCACGGGCATGCGGCGGGTGCTGAAGGAGCTCAAGCCGTCGGCATTCGAGGACATCATTTCCGTCAATGCGCTGTACCGTCCGGGTCCCATGGAGTTCATCCCCAAATTCATCGCCAGTAAGCATGGGCAGATCGGCGTGGAATATCCGCACCGGGATCTTGAGCCGATCCTGAAAGATACGTACGGTATCATCGTGTACCAGGAGCAAATCATGCAGATCGCTTCCAAAATGGCGGGCTTTTCGCTGGGTGAAGCCGATTTGCTGCGTCGGGCGGTGTCCAAGAAAAAACGCGAGGTGCTCGACGAGCAGCGAAGCCATTTCGTCGTCGGCAGCGAGGCGCAGGGCTATAGTGAAGCCGAGGCGAACGCGGTATACGACATGATCGTCCGCTTTGCCGACTACGGCTTTCCCCGCGCCCATGCGGCTGCTTATGGCGTGCTGGCCTTCCAAACAGCGTACCTCAAGTCGCACTACCCGGTGCAGTTTATGGCGTCGATGCTGACCGCCGTGACCGGCAGCCATCGGAAGGTAGCGGAATACATTGTGGAATGCCGTCGGATGGGCATCGTCGTGCTTCCGCCGGACGTGAACGAGAGCAATGTGCTGTTTACGCCGCAGGCGGGGGCAAGCGTTGGATCTGCTGAGGTCGTAGAGGTCGGCGGCGGTTCGCAGGACGGTGCCGCCAAACCGGGGCAGGAGGCGCCGAGCCTCGGCGTGATCCGCTTTGGCCTGGCCGCGATCAAAAACGTCGGGACCCAGGCGATCGAAAGTATTTTGAAAGAACGGAAAGAGCGTCCGTTCGACAGCTTGCTCGATTTTTGCCGGCGGGTGGATTTGCGGACCTGCAATAAGCGGGTGATCGAGTCGCTGATTCAAGGCGGGGCGTTTGATGCCTTGCCGGGTCATCGCGCGCAATTGCTGGCGATGCTGGACGAGACGGTCGAAGCGGCGCTGAAATGGCGGAAAGAACGGGATGATTTGCAGATTCAACTGTTTGATTTCGTAGAGTCGCCCAATTGGGATATCGAATATCCGGACGTGCCGAAGTTTACGGCCGGACAGCAGCTGGACCTGGAGCGTGAGCTGCTGGGGCTGTATTTGTCCGGCCATCCGCTGGATGATTTCGACGCGCTTCTGGAAGGAGACGGCGTGGAACGGCTAATGGACTTGGCCGAAGCGCCTGATGAGTCCCGCGCGGTCGTGGCGGGGATGGTCGTGTCCGTGAAGACGATCACGACCAAGCAGGGCAAAGCGATGGCGTTCATGGAGCTGGAAGACCAGATCGAACGCTGCGAGGTCGTGTTGTTCCCAGAAGTGTGGCGGCGCTCGGCCGCCCACGTCAGTAAAGGGGCTTTGCTCGCGCTGCGCGGCGTCGTCCAGCAGCAGGACGAAGGCTTCAAGCTGCTGGCCGACGAGGTGGCACCGCTGAGCGAGCAAAGCCTGGCCCAGCTGCGCCGCGGCTTGGCGCGCGGGCGCGGGGCAGGCGCCGCCGCTGCCGGTGGCAAAGGCGGCGCACGCGGTGCGGCCGCGGCGGCGCCGCCATCCGCGCCTGCGCCGGGCGCGCGGCGCGAGCAGGAGAAGACGCCGGCGCAGCGCGTCTTCATCAAGATCACGGCCGCGGCGGAGAACGCGCGCCTGCTCGAGCGGCTCAAGCTGCTGCTGGAGCAGCATCCCGGCCCGGTCGCGACGGTGCTCTTCTACGAAAGCACCGGTAAGCTGCTGGCCTTGACGGAGCGCTACAGCATCAAGCCTTCGCCCGCCTTGATCGATGAAATGGAGCGGATGCTTGGCTCCGACACGGTCAAGATTAGATGATTTGCTTTGCGCCATGCCTAACCGGTTCTGCACTTGTTGCAGGACCGGTTTTTTTATGGCTGTAACGGACTCCAGCGACGTTATTTCTTTGGATACGTCGGACTAGTCAAAATAACGGACCTGAGAGACGTTATTTCCCCGCAAACCGCCCGCTCTTTCCCGAATCGTGCCCAATAAGGGCTGTGGAGTCCGTTACGTTGGGAAATAACCGGGAAATAGCCAAATAGCGTCGCTACGGTCCGTTAGAGCTCGATGATCCACACGTTCGTTAGCGCTAGCGATCAGTACCATCCGTCAGCACCAGCGATCGGCCCCTTCCGCTAGCGCCAGCGACCAACACCTTCATTATCCACATATTCCTCCGCCAACAATTGTCGATCGGCCTACTTAAAAATGGCCCAGGGGATCACCGTATCCGGTTCCGGACAAGTTTGAACGAACATTTTCGAAGGATCGTGCATACACTTAGAAACACGAAAAACCAAGAACCGGGCAAGAACGCCCGAGAGCGGATTCCGGCAGCGCGTCAGGCATCGAGTCTAAACAGGCAGCGGCGTTGTACTCGGAATCAGGGGAGGAAGATGCGTATGTCTTATGAATTGGCGGAAGCGCAACTGCTGCGCCGCGGAGTGAAGCTGGAGGATATTGCTCAAATTGTTCATGCGCTGCAAACCGCGTATCATGATGATCTGACATTGGACCAATGTTTGGAGAGCGTGAAAGCCGTACTGCAAAAAAGAGAAGTCCAATATACTTTATTCACCGGGATTGCCCTCGACGAGCTGGCTGAGCAGAAGCAGCTTCCGGAACCGCTGCAAGCCATCATGGAGGCCGACGAGCCGCTCTACGGGGTGGATGAGACGATGGCGCTGGGCATTACGAGCGTGTTCGGGATGATCGGACTTACAAGCTTTGGTTATTTGGACAAGGTCAAACCGGAAATCATCGGGAAGTTGAATCATCGCGGGGATTCCATTCACGTCTTTCTCGACGACTTGGTTGCGGGTCTCGCGGCCGCCGCCTCCGCCCGAATTGCCCATAAGCACGAGCAAGCCGCTACCTACCCTCCTAGTTCCTCTTAAGCGAAAAAGAAAAAGAAAACAGCGCCCAGCCCCCACCGATAGGCCGCGCTCCTTCTACAAGAAGCGCCGGGCCCTGCGGCAATTCCCTGCACCGGGCCGCTTACGGCGCGGTTTTCCTTTTGTTGCGGGAAATTTGAAAATTATGTTATCATTACTCTATTATACGGGCTCAAAGATTAGGTTAGGGGGCTTTGAAAAGGGCATGTGGACTGTTATGTATATCGCGCCTACCGCGAAAGTTGCGGATATGATCAAGACGAAACTCACCGAAGAAGGCTTTCTCGTCCAAACACGTCCTGTTAATTTATCCAAACAGCAGTTTGAGATTCTGGTTCCTTCCGGGGAATTGGAAGAAGTGCAAGAAGTGTTGAATTCGATTTTGCATCCTTAGCAGGGGATTCGAGATTCCTAGTTGCAGATAAGGCCTGGAAGTGCGGGTTCATAGGGTCGACTGGGCTTTATAGACTTTTGGATCTGCCACGATAAATAAACGGCTGAAGAGGTGTAGTTGTGTTCAAAGATTTGTTTCAGAAGAAGAGGAAGTACGCGACCATTCCTTCCGGACGAACTGGCAGCGAAGAGGGCACGCCGCAGGCGGATCGTCCGAAACGCGAAATTCCGGAAGGTCTGATGAATAAATGCGGCCGTTGCGGCGCGATTCAGTACAGTAAAGAGCTGGAGAAGAATTATATGGTGTGCCCGGCTTGCGGACATCATATGCGCTTAAACGCGCTGGAGCGGATTCGCTATACCTTCGATGAAGGTAGCTTTACGGAATATGATGCGGATCTCGTTTCCGTGGATCCTTTAGAATTCCCGGGCTACGCCAGCAAGTTGGAGCAGCAAACCCTGAAGTCGGGTCTACGCGAAGCGGTCGTCACCGGCGAAGGGACAATTCAGGGCTTTCCTGCCGTGGTTGCCGTGATGAGCTTTGATTTTTTCTCTGGGAGCATGGGTTCGGTTGTCGGGGAGAAAATTACGCGAGCGATTGAAGCGGCTACGGAGAAACGCCTGCCGATGATCATTTTCTCAACATCGGGTGGAGCGCGGATGCAAGAGAGCATCCTCAGTTTGATGCAGATGGCCAAGACGAGCGCTGCGTTGGCTAGATTAAGCGAACATGGCGGACTATTCATCTCGGTCATTACGGACCCAACGACGGGCGGCGTATCGGCTAGCTTTGCCATGCTTGGCGACATTATTGTGGCCGAGCCCGGTGCCGTATTCGGATTTGCCGGAAGAATCGTCATTGAGCAGACGATCCGTCAGAAGCTTCCGGACGATTTCCAGACGGCCGAGTTCAACCTGCAACACGGTCAGCTCGATCTTGTCGTTCATCGGAAGGACATGAAGTCGACGCTGGCGAAGTTGCTAGATTTGCACGGCGTGAAGGGAGGAGCATAAATGGCAGGCGAATTGCCTTTTGAGACGCCTCTCGTGAAGCTGCGCGAGAAGATTTTGGAACTGGAGCAGTTTGGCAGCGAGAAGGGCATCGATTTTACGGAAGAAATTGCACGTCTGGAAGAGCGCTATCGGCAGCTGGAGGAAGAGATCTACAGCAACATCTCCCCTTCGCAAAAAATGCATCTGGCCCGGCATCATCAACGCCCGACGTCACTCGATATGATCGGCCTGATCTTTGAGGACTTCATTGAGCTCCACGGGGACCGGGTATTTGGCGACGATCTTGCCGTTGTTGGGGGATTGGCCAAGCTTGGCGGAATGCCGGTCACGGTGATCGGACAACAGCGGGGGAAGGATACGAAGGACAATATTGCCCGCTTCTTCGGCAGCGCGCATCCGGAAGGATTCCGCAAGGCGCTGCGGCTCATGCAGCAAGCGGACAAGTTCCGGCGCCCAATCATTACATTTATTGACACAAAAGGCGCTTATCCGGGAATTACGGCAGAGGAGCGCGGGCAATCGGAAGCGATCGCTCGCAATTTGCGGGATATGTCGATGCTGCGGGTTCCCGTGATTTGTGTGGTCATCGGTGAAGGCGGCAGTGGGGGGGCGCTTGCACTTGGCGTAGGTAACCGCGTGCTGATGCTGGAGAATGCGATTTACTCCGTCATTTCGCCGAACGGAGCGGCCTCCATTCTCTGGAAGGATGCTTCCAAGGCCGATCAGGCGGCGGAAGCGATGAAGATCACCGCTCAAGACCTGTTGGAGATGGGGGTGATCGAACAGATCGTTCCCGAGCCGCGCGGTGGAGCACACCGGGATTACGAATCGACCGCGGAAGCCATCAAAGAATCGCTGCTCCAACACCTGGAGGAACTATCCAACTTGCATCCGGATGAACTCGTGGAAGATCGATACCGGAAATTCCGCAAAATCGGCGAGTTTCAAGTGGCCAGCAAGACGGAAGCTCCGGCCGCATCGGAGAGCGTGGCTGAAGTTGCCGGCGTGATCGAGGATGAGGCTCCTGTGGATGCGTCTGGCGAATCGGCAGCTGCCTCTGAGGCCCATACCGCCGAGAAAAGTTAAGATCCAAAGCGATAACCTTACGGGTGGAACCTATGGGGACCTACGGCAAGGTTATTTTCGCTGTACTCAGGGAATAATGCAAATTTAGGCACCAAGATGAGATGCGTGAATCGAGTAACTTTGCATGCTTTGAAGGAATGTTCGTTACAATATGATAAACTTCCTATACAAATCGACAAAACTGTAGTAAATTTAGTTGTTGGAAAAGATTATATAGAGAGAACTATTTTAAACGGAGGAAACCCAAATGCGCAAAACAAAAATCGTATGTACTATCGGTCCTTCCAGTGAATCGTTAGAAAACATCAAGAAGCTGATTATGGCCGGAATGAACGTGTCTCGCCTGAACTTCTCCCACGGTGATTTTGAGGAGCATGGTAACCGGATCAAGACGATCCGTCAAGCGAGTGCAGAGCTGGGGAAATCTATCGCCATACTGTTGGACACCAAAGGTCCTGAAATCCGTACCGGTAAGCTGAAAGAAGAACCGATCGAGCTGGTACAGGACGAATTCCTAACCTTGACGACCGAAGAAATTCTCGGCGACAAGGAACGGATCTCCATTACGTACAAAGAACTTCCTGGAGACGTGGAAGTCGGTTCGACGATTCTGATTGACGACGGTCTGATTGGTTTGACGGTCGTCGAGATTCAAGGTACGGAAATCAAATGCCGTATCGTCAATGGCGGTACCATTAAGAGCAAAAAAGGCGTTAACGTTCCAGGCGTAAACATTTCCCTGCCAGGCATCACCGAGAAAGACGCTAACGACATCAAGTTCGGGATCGAGCAAGGCATCGATTTTATTGCCGCTTCCTTCGTTCGTAAAGCGAGCGACGTGCTTGAAATTCGTCAATTGCTGGAGAAACACAACGCAGCTCATATCCAAATCATTTCTAAAATCGAAAACCAACAAGGCGTTGACAACCTCGATGAAATCTTGGAAGTTTCCGACGGCCTGATGGTTGCCCGCGGTGACCTCGGTGTAGAAATTCCAGCGGAAGATGTGCCTCTCGTACAAAAACGTATGATCGAGAAATGTAACCGCGTAGGGAAACCGGTGATCACGGCGACGCAAATGCTTGATTCGATGCAACGCAACCCTAGACCTACTCGCGCCGAAGCAAGTGACGTGGCGAACGCCATCTTCGACGGTACCGATGCGATCATGTTGTCCGGCGAAACGGCTGCCGGGAAATATCCGGTGGAATCGGTATTGACGATGTCCCGCATCGCCGAGAAAGCGGAATCCGCTTTGGAATACCGTGAAATCTTCGTTAAACAAAGTAATGCACAACAAACGACGGTTACTGAAGCGATCAGCCAAGCGGTTGCCAACTCGGCATTGGAGCTGAATGCCAAAGCGATCATTACTTCGACGGAAACCGGTTATACGGCACGGATGGTCTCCAAATACCGTCCGAAAGCACCGATCATCGCCGTGACGACCGAAGATCAAACCTTGCGCCGTCTGGCCCTGAACTGGGGCGTAACGCCGGTGAAAGGCGATACGGCCAGCACGACGGACGAAATGTTCGATAAAGCGATGAAGGGCGGCCTAGATTCCGGACTCGTGAAGGAAGGCGACCTCGTCGTGATTACGGCTGGGGTACCACTCGGACGTTCCGGTTCGACCAACCTGGTGAAAATCGGGCAAATCCGCAAGTAGTCATAGGAATAAATAGATTGACTTATCGTCACAACAAAAGGCAATGGGGCCCGCTCGGGACCATTGCTTTTTTTGCCGCAAAACCATCATGCGATAGATTGGCGGGAAACCCGGAAAGGAGCGAATCGAGTGTACGTATGCGAAGTGGTGATTGAGCCGAAATATTCGGAATTCGATATGATGGGGATTATTTACCACGCCCATTACCTGGAATGGTTCGAGCTGGGGAGGCTGCAGTTGAGCCGAAATCTTGGCTTTGATTATGTCAAGATGGAGCAGGCCGGATATATTTCTCCCGTTCACGAAATGAAGGTAGAATACAAACGCGGAATCCGTTATGGGGAAACCGTGTTGCTCAAGACACGGGTCATCGAGAACAGCGGCGTCAAAACCGCTTATGGTTATGAGGTGTACAATGGGGAAGGCACGCTTTGCGTAGAAGGTTCTTCTTCCCACTATGTGGTTCGCCGCGAGAACTTCAAACCGGTTCAGTTCAAGAAGGTATTTCCGGAATGGTATGCGGCGCTGGAGGAAGCCCGAAAATCGTAAATTTTGATTATCCGGCGTGGAGGCGGTAAAATACAAGTACAGGAATGTGATAAAGGAGTCCTGATATGCGTAAATGGATAGCCGCTCTCATTGTGTTGATTCCGATCGTAGAATTTTGGGGGTATATGTACGTCGGCGAGAGGTTGGGTGTCGGTAAAACGATCTTTCTGACGCTGGCAACGTCCGTGCTCGGCGGGTTGATGATGCAATTTGAAGGGCGTAAAGTGTTGGCGGATGCCAAAGCCCAAATGAGCGGCGGACAAATTCCGGGGCGAATGGTCCTGGATGGATTATGCGTGTTTGCCGGCGGGATCCTGCTGCTGATCCCCGGCTTCATTACCGATCTCATCGGTTTTACGATGGTGTTCCCGCTAACGCGTGTGCTGTATCGGATCCCGCTCATGAAATGGGTCAGCAAGAAGATGAAAGACGGAACGATCACGTATTTCCGCCGTTAACGGATTTATTTTAGAAAGGCATCTCGTCTTGGAAGACGGGATGCCCTTTTTTTATCTCAAACGGCCGTGTACAATATAGTTTCGCAAATCACGGACGACACCGGCACGGACGGCGGCACCTAGAATGACCAACGTAACCGGGCCGATGATCAGTCCTAACACGCCAAACAGCTTGAGGCCGACGAACATCGCGATCAACGTGGGCAAGGGATCCAGTCCAACGCTACTGGCCAGTACCTTAGGTTCAATCAGTTGGCGGGCTAGCAGGATGACCCCGTACAACACGGAAAGTCCGATCCCCAGCGTGACGTCGCCCGTGGCGAAGGCATAAATCAGCCAAGGAATCATGATCGTTCCGACGCCTAGATAAGGTAATAAATCGACAAGTCCAATCAGCAGGGCGTAGGTAAAGGCGGAATCGACGCCCAAAATAAGTAAGCCGAGCAATACGATAAACGCGGTGATGGAAATCATGATGAATTGGGCGCGCAGATAACCTGAGAGAGCTCGCTGCAGGTCGCGCCAAATCGCGCCTACGGTTTTGCGAAACGGTGTAGGTATGGAGTTAGCCAAGAACCGCATATCGCGCTCCCAGTGGCTGCTGATAAAAAAGGTAGCCAATAGGATCACGCCGAGAATGACCCCTAAATTGGGGAGGGAGGAGAGCAAGGTGACGATCGTTTCCAGCACATTATTGACGAAATGAGAAACAAAGGATCCAACTCTTTCGGCGGTGTTGTCGATGTTTTTATGGATGGTATTTTCGTAACCGGGGTTATCGGCGATAAATCGGTTGATCTCGGTAATGATCGATTGGATGCCCTCGCTTTGCGTCCATGAAACAAACAGGTTTCTCCACTCGGCAATGCGCAAATCGAAGGATTCGGCCAAATGGATTAACTCTTTAACGAGGCGCGTTAGCGCCGCGGACACAATAATCCCTGCACTTCCAAAGTAAATGAGCAGCGAGAGCGTTACAGCCAGCCACTTTGGTACCCGTAGACTCTTTTGGAGCCACATGACAAACGGATGCATCGCATAGGAGATCAGCCAGGCGATCAAGAACGGATAAACCAGCGGGAGCAGCCAGTAGACGGCCAAGATGGAGCTGATGAGGACGACGCATATCCAGCTGCCGCGCAGCACGCGCTTGACGATCACGTGATCCATGTGGCATTTCCCCTTTTCCCAATACATGTCCTAGTTCTACTCTATTATTTGTCCGCCGCGAGTATTCCGCCTCAAACATCTTTCGAATAATGTGATATAATTCATTGCACAACTGCAATCGTTTACAAAATTTCTTTATTGTTGTGATAAAATCATTTAATGTACCCGGCAGTGCTGAAGCGGTTCCCATGTTTTCGGAAATCCAGTATGATGAAGAAGTAAGCAGTGGAGCAATATTTCTGCAATTATAGGCCCGGTATTGCATGACTTCGAAAATTTAAAACTTTCAATTTGAAAATGTTTTCAGGGGCTTGTTTGCTCACAAAATGTTAACAAAGGAGAGATGGTTCATGACAGCTACGAAAGGCCTGGAAGGCATTGTTGCGGCAACCTCTTCGATCAGCTCCATTCATGATGGCGTACTCGCCTATCGTGGTATTAATATCGATGATTTGGCGGAACGTGCGAGTTTTGAAGAAACGGCTTATTTGTTATGGTACGGCAAATTGCCCAATCAAGCTGAACTGGAACGCTTGCAGCGGCAATTAAGCGATTATGCCGCGGTTCCTGATGCGGTGCTGAAACAGATGAAGCTGTATCCGCAGACTGCCAACACGATGGCAGTGCTTCGTACTGCCGTATCGGCTCTTGCTTTGTATGATGAGAACGCCAATGACAACTCCCGAGAAAACAACCAATTGAAGGCGATTAAGCTCCAGACTCAAATTCCGACCCTGATTGCTGCGTTTGCCCGAATTCGGGAAGGCCAGGAACCGATCGCCCCGCTGAAGGACGTATCGATCGCGCACAACTTCTTGTATATGCTAACCGGCTTAGAACCGGATCCGATTGCGGTTCGTGCCTTGGATCAAGCGTTAGTTCTGCATGCTGACCATGAGCTGAACGCGTCGACGTTCTCGGCCCGCGTGACGATTGCGACGTTGTCCGATATCTACTCCGGGGTTACCTCGGCGATCGGCACCTTGAAGGGACCCCTTCACGGCGGTGCGAATGAAGCGGTGATGAATATGCTGGCTGAGATCGGCACGTTGGAGCAAGCGGAGCCCTACATTCAGAAGAAGCTGGCCGGCAAGGAGAAAATCATGGGCTTTGGTCACCGTGTTTACAAAAACGGCGATCCACGCGCGAAACATCTGCAGAATATGTCGCGTCAGTTGAGCATTCTTAAAGGCGACTCCACGTTGTATGATATTTCCGTTAAAGTGGAGCAACTTGTCACAGGTCAAAAAGGGCTGAAGCCCAACGTTGACTTCTATTCCGCTTCCGTCTACACGATGCTGGGCATTCCGCGCGACCTGTTTACACCGATTTTTGCGATCAGCCGGTTGTCCGGATGGACGGCGCATATTTTGGAACAGTTGGAAGATAACCGCTTGATTCGTCCGCGTGCGGAATATACGGGCGTCACCAATCAGAAATACGTTCCCATTGAATTAAGATAAACAGCCATGCGGGAGCTCCAAGGAACATTGTGGTAAAATGGAGACCGTGAGATGCAGCAAACAGACTGAAGGAGGAAACCGTTAAAATGTTGAAACTGGAAAAGTTCGATCTTCCTACTGAAGGCGAGAAAATTACGATTCAGGATGGGAAGCTTCAGGTGCCTAACCATCCTGTAATTCCTTTTATCGAAGGTGACGGTACGGGCCGCGATATTTGGAAAGCCTCGAAACGCGTATTGGATGCCGCCGTGGACAAAGCCTACGGCGGGGAAAAGAAAATTGCCTGGTACGAGGTGTTTGCCGGCGAGAAGGCCTTCAATACATACGGGGAATGGCTGCCAGCTGATACGCTGACCGCGATTCGCGAATATATTGTGGCCATCAAAGGACCATTGACTACGCCGATCGGCGGTGGCATCCGTTCGCTAAACGTAGCGCTCCGCCAGGAGTTAGACCTGTACGTCTGCCTTCGTCCAGTTCGTTATTTCGAAGGTGTGCCTTCTCCTGTTAAACGTCCGGAACTCGTGGATATGGTGATTTTCCGTGAGAATACCGAAGACATCTATGCCGGCATCGAGTATAAAGAAGGCTCCGAGGAAGTTAAGAAAGTCCTGGCATTCTTGCAAAATGAAATGGGCGTCAACAAAATTCGCTTCCCAGAAACATCCGGGATTGGCATTAAGCCGGTTTCAGAAGAAGGTTCGAAACGCCTCGTCCGCGCCGCGGTCGAATATGCGATCAAACATAGCCGTAAGAGCGTCACTTTAGTGCACAAGGGCAATATCATGAAGTTTACCGAAGGTGCTTTCAAGAACTGGGGTTATGAGGTCGCGGAAGCGGAATTCGGCGATAAAGTCTTCACATGGGCCGAATACGACCGGATCAAGGAACAATCCGGCGCTGACGCAGCAAACCAAGCACAAAAGGCGGCGGAAGCCGAAGGAAAAATCATCATCAAGGATGCGATTGCCGATATCGCACTGCAGCAAGTGTTGACGCGGCCAACGGATTTCGAAGTTATCGCTACGTTGAACTTGAACGGCGACTACCTGTCCGACGCTTTGGCAGCGCAAGTTGGCGGCATCGGTATTGCGCCGGGCGCCAACATCAACTACGTAACGGGGCATGCCATTTTCGAAGCAACGCATGGTACGGCGCCGAAGTACGCTGACCTTGACGTGGTAAATCCGGGCTCCGTTATCTTATCCGGCGTTATGATGCTGGAGCATCTGGGCTGGCAAGAAGCGGCGGACCTGATCTATAAGGGTCTGGAAACTTCAATCAACAATAAAACAGTCACTTACGACTTCGCCCGTTTGATGGATGGGGCAACGGAAGTGAAATGCTCCGAGTTTGCCGACCATGTCATCAAAAACATGTAATTAGCTAATTCTAACCTTTTGGATATGCAACCTCCGTTAACATTAACCCTCCCTAGCGTTCATAGGGAGGGTCTTTTTTGCCCGGCCCGAGTCTGTTCGGGGCGGGCG